>NZ_JBSHNE010000009.1:0-43316 GCF_053646035.1 Streptomyces sp. NPDC055287
GCTGCTGGGCGGGCACGACGGTGCCGCCGCCACCGTGTTCATCACTACGTCACGCACCCCCCCGGCGCGCCGCCCACCCGGTGGGGGGCGCGGCCTCTCGTGCGTGGTGCGTCAGTGGAAGAAGTGCCGCGTGCCCGTGAAGTACATCGTCGCGCCCGCCTGCTTCGCGGCCTCGACGACCTGCTCGTCGCGGACCGAACCGCCGGGCTGGACCACGGCCTTGACGCCCGCGTTCAGCAGGATCTCGAGCCCGTCCGGGAACGGGAAGAACGCGTCGGAGGCGGCGTACGCACCGTTCGCGCGCTCCTCGCCCGCACGCTCCACCGCGAGCTTCGCGGAGTCGACACGGTTGACCTGCCCCATGCCGACACCCACCGACGCACCGCCCTTGGCGAGCAGGATCGCGTTGGACTTCACGGCGCGGCAGGCGCGCCAGGCGAAAGCCAGCTCGGCGAGTTCAGCGTCGGACAGTGCCTGGCCCGTGGCGAGCGTCCAGGTCGACGGGTCGTCGCCCCCGGCCTGGAGCCGGTCGGTGACCTGGAGCAGCGCGCCGCCGTCGATCGCCTTGACCTCCACCTCGTCGGACGGAGCGTCGGGACAGACCAGCACGCGGATGTTCTTCTTGCGGGCCAGCACCTCGACGGCGCCGTCCTCGTACGCCGGGGCGACGATGACCTCGGTGAAGATCTCGGCGACCTGCTCGGCCATCTCCACGGACACCGGCCGGTTGACGGCGATCACGCCGCCGAAGGCGGACAGCGGGTCACAGGCGTGCGCCTTGCGATGCGCCTCGGCGACGTCCGCGCCGACGGCGATGCCGCACGGGTTGGCGTGCTTGATGATCGCGACACACGGCTCGCTCTGGTCGTACGCGGCCCGGCGAGCGGCCTCCGTGTCCGTGAAGTTGTTGTACGACATCTCCTTGCCGTGCAGCTGCTCCGCCTCGGCGAGGCCGCCCGTGCCGGAGGTGTAGAGGGCCGCGGGCTGGTGCGGGTTCTCGCCGTACCGCAGCACGTTCTTGCGCGCGTACGTCGAACCGAGGAAGTCCGGGAAGCCGCTGTCGTCGGCGGCCGCGTAGTCGGCGGCGAACCAGGACGCGACCGCGACGTCGTACGCCGCCGTGTGCTGGAAGGCCTCGGCCGCGAGCCGCTTGCGCGTCGTCAGGTCGAACCCGCCGCCCTTGACGGCGTCGAGGACGTCGGCGTACCGCTCGGGGCTGGTGACAACTGCCACAGAGGGGTGGTTCTTGGCGGCGGCGCGGACCATCGAGGGACCGCCGATGTCGATCTGCTCGACGCACTCGTCCGCGGTCGCGCCGGAGGCGACGGTCTCCTTGAACGGGTACAGGTTCACGACGACGAGGTCGAAGGGCTCGATGCCCAGCTCCTCCAGCTGCGCGCGGTGCGCGTCGAGCCGCAGGTCGGCGAGAATGCCGGCGTGGACGCGCGGGTGCAGCGTCTTGACCCGGCCGTCGAGGCACTCGGGGAAGCCGGTGAGCTCCTCGACCTTGGTGACCGGGACGCCGGCGGCGGCGATCTTCCCGGCGGTGGAGCCGGTGGAGACCAGGGTGACGCCCGCCTCGTGCAGGCCGCGGGCCAGCTCCTCGAGGCCCGTCTTGTCGTAGACGCTGACCAACGCGCGGCGGATGGGCCGCTTCGTACCTTCGGCGGTCACTGGATAACTACCTTTCGTCCCTCAATGTGAAAGCCGTTACGGGCCAGGCGCCCCACGACATCGACGAGCAGCCGTCGCTCGACTTCCTTGATCCGCTCATGAAGAGCGACTTCGTTGTCCTCGTCCCGGATCTCGACCACGCCCTGCGCGATGATCGGGCCGGTGTCGACACCGTCGTCGACGAAGTGGACCGTGCATCCGGTGACCTTCGCGCCGTACGCGAGTGCGTCGCGTACGCCGTGGGCCCCGGGAAAGCTGGGCAGCAGGGCAGGGTGTGTGTTCACGAACCGGCCGCCGAAGCGGGCGAGGAATTCCTTGCCCACGATCTTCATGAAGCCGGCCGAGACGACCAGATCGGGCTCGTACGCCGCCGTGGCCTCGGCCAGCGCCGCGTCCCACTCCTCGCGCGAGGCGTAGTCCTTCACGCGGCAGACGAAGGTCGCGAGCCCGGCGCGCTCGGCACGCTCGAGGCCCGTGATCCCGTCCCGGTCGGCGCCGACGGCCACGACCTGGGCGCCGTACGCCGCCGGATCGGCGCCGATCGCGTCGAGCAGGGCCTGGAGGTTCGTACCGGAGCCGGAGACCAGCACGACGAGGCGGGCGGGGGTGCCGGGGGGACGGGAGGAAGGGGGCGGGGAGGCCACAGCGGGTCTCTTTCTCGCGGATGGTGCGGTTTGTATGGTCGTACGAACGAATCGCGCCCCCCGATACGGGGAACTCTACGAAGACGCCAACCGTCGGCAACGATACCGGCACACCGAGCGGCCCCCACGGGACGGGTACGTGGCCGGGAGGTAGCGTCAGGGGACAGGTTCGTTCTGCGGACTGGGACAATCCGTCTCCGGACGGGAACAGATCGACACACAAGACCCTCTGTGCACCGGGTCTGAGGGGAAGACGTTCACCAGATGACGGACCGACGCCGCCGCGCGGCTCTCCGCCTGCCGCTTTCCGCGACGCATGCCGGACAGCGGGGTTCTCAGTTGCTGCTGCGGGAACGCCAGTCCTCGTCGACCCCGCCTCCGTCGCCGCAGGGCGACGACAATCCCTTCGCGCCGCCCCCCGAGGGGCAGCCCGACCAGCCGTGGCAGCCGCGCAGGCCGGCGAACGACGGTGGCCAGGACGACGACGCGGACCAGCAGAACACCCCGCCGTCCAGCCAGTGGAGCCCGCGCCAGCCCGGCCGCCAGAGCGGCGGATTCGGCGGTCCCAAACGCCAGGGCGAGCCCGAGGGGCCGGGCGGCCAGGGCGGCGGCAGCGGCCCGGGACTGCGCTGGGATCCCACGGACCCCGCGCAGCGCCGGGCGCGCTACGCGCTGCTGTCCGGCATGTGGGCGTTCTTCTTCGCGCTGTTCGACCTCCCCGAGGTCGCGCTGCTGCTGGGCGCGCTGGCCCTGTACTGGGGCATCAGCTCGCTGCGTGCGAAGCCCCGCCGCGACCAGGAGGCCACCGCGCGCACCGCCGCGCCGACCACGCCCGCTACGGCGCAGGCGCCCGGCAGCACCAAGCAGCAGACGACGGCGGCGGTGAGCGGCCTGGTCACGGCTGCGCTGGCGCTGACGATCGTGGCGACGACGTTCACGGTGCAGCTGGTCTACCGCGACTACTACACGTGTGTGCAGGACTCCCTGACCCAGTCCGCCCAGGTGTCCTGCAACGACCTGCTGCCCAAGCCCCTGCGCCCGGTCTTCGGCGTAAAGGAGTAGGCCCCACGCCTGCAAGCCCCCACGCCTGCAAGCCCCCACGCCTGCCGGACTGAGCCGGCTACCGCGGCTCCTCCCGTCCGGCAGGACCGTCCGGCAGTTCGCCGGGCGGAGCCGTAGCCGGGGGCAGGGGTGATCCGGGCGGCTCCACGGGCTTCGGGAGCCGCCCCCCGGGGGGCAGGCCGGGGTCCCGGCGCGCCTGCGGGCCCGGGGTCTGCGGCTCATGAGGTGCCGGGGCGGCGGGGAAACCGGCCATCGGACCGCCGGACGACTCCTTCAGGGTCGCCCACCTCACCTCGCGCACTCCGCTGTCGCGCCAGTCGACGCCGACCGTGGCCCCGGGGTCCCCGATGGGCAGGAAATCGGCTTCGCTGTCGTACGGTCCCGACACGTCGTCGCCGACGGAGCCGCGCCCGCCGGGACGCCACCACGGCGCGACATCGGCCGAATCCGTGACGGCGGCAACCTCTCTCCCCCGCCGCCACCAACCCCGCTTCGCACCATTGGCCACTTCCTCCACCTGTTGCGCACCCGACTCCGGCCCGGAGCCACGCCGCCACCACCCGCGCCTGCCCCCGCCCACCGTCGCCTCGGCCTCGCGCACGAGCCGCGGTTCCTCGGCGGAACCGCGCCGCCACCACCCGCGCTTCGCCGGACCGGCCTCCCTCGCGGCAGCCGCCTCCGCCCTCGCCGCCCTCCGCCAGGAGCGCGGCGTACGGTCGCGCAAGCGCCACACACGCAGGATCAGCGCGGCCGGGACGCCCAGCGTCACGGTCCACACCACCGCCGCCCCGCCCGTACGCCACCACACCGGCCCGAACTCGGCCAGCGCCCCCACCCCCAGCGGCCCTGCGGCCAGGGCCGCCAGTACCGCCATCGCCATCCCGCACCCTGAGCCCGCGAGCGCCGCCGTGGCGGCCGTTTCCCGGAGCGTCCACGCTTCCTCCCGTACGGCGAACGGCGGCGCCGCCGTGCGTACGGTGAACCACGCGACGGCGCCCGCACCCACCACCGGCACGGCCAACGTCGCCCAGTGGACCGGCGTCGCCGCCTCCCCGGCCGGCAAGGCGGCGACCAGCGGAAAGTGCGGAAGCGCCGGTGGCCCCACCACGCCCAGCGGCGCGGCGGTCGCACCGGCACCGAGCGCGAACCCGGGACCGAGCCCGTACGCGGCGGCCCACACGGCGGCATTCGGTGCGAGCGCCAGAACCAGCAGCAGTACCGCGAGCCGCCCCGACCAGTCCCCCGCCAGCTGCAGAACCGCCCCCTGCGCCGCCCCCGCGTGCCACACCAGCGACGCCAGCGCGAGCACCGATCCACCGCAGGTCAGCGCCACGACCCCGGCCCCGGCGGCCCGCAGCGCGACCCGGAGCCAGGGGCGCACGAGGGCCTCCCGCGCGCCCCCCGGCACCCACCCGGGCAGCGGCCCGCGCGGCCGCCCGTTGGCCGTCCACACACCACCGGCCGCACCCGCGGCCGCGACGAGGGGCAGATGCACCGCCGCACTGACAAGCCCTGCGGGTAGCGGCCCCCCGTGCGCGTAGAACACGGCGAAAACACCCACACCCACGTACCCACTCACCACACCGAGAAAGGCCGCCCCCGCAGACGCCACATCCCCTGGCGCCCCATAAGCACGACCATCCCCACCCACGCTCCCCTCCCCCTCCCCCTCCTCGTCTCCCTCCCCATCCATCGCATCCCGGGCGGCCCGGTGGGTGAGCCACAGCGGCAGGGCGATCAGCAGCATCGGAGTCAGCCCGACGGGCGCGGGTCCGCCGGAGAGCGTGTCGTACCGGACGAGTTCGACCCCATGGGCGAGCAGCCACAACCCGGCGGCGAGGCGCAACGCCCCGCCGGGTCCGCTGTCGGGGTAGGGCGAGCTGATCCACAGCACCATCACCAGAACGGCGAGCGAGCCGAGACCGAGCCCGGCAGCGATCACTCCGCGCACGAAACAGGCGGCCTGCACGGAGGAGCGGCTGTGCGCGGACGGCAACCAGGTACCGCGATGGGTCACTTGAGTCACCCGCCCATGCTGTCAACGACACGCGCTTAATCCATGTAACGGGCGAATGACTGCCGTGTCGCTCAATATACGTTTATGTACTTTTTCGTCCGGCGTAGCGCTGCGGAGGGACTTTCATGACGCAGGGCACCGAAACCGCCCACGCCGCGCCGCTGCCCTCCCCCAAGGAGCGCCGGAGGCTGCGCGAGGCGCAATCGCTGACCCGGGAGCAGGTAGCGGCCGCCCTGGGCGTCACCCGCGAGACGATCAAGGCATGGGAATCCGGCCGGGCGAACCCCAAGCGCCGCAAGCGAGCGGCGTACGCCAAGCTGCTGGCCTCCTTCCGGGACGCGCCCCACCCCGCTCCGCTCCTCACGGCGCCAGGAGGGGACGTTCCGGGGCGCTCCCCGCAGGGCGCCGAAAGCGACGACCGCGAACGGATCGACGCGGTACCCGAACGTTCTGCACCCGAGGAGACGCCAGAGCGCGGCACCGACCCCGCGCCCCCGGAACCCGCCACCAGCGAGGACCCGGGCCCGGAGTCCACCGCCGCGCCACCGCCCCCCTCACCACACCCCGCCGAGCCCCTCACCCCCGCCCAGGCCTTCGATGCCCTCTACGCCCACTCCGCCGCCGCCCTGCTGAGCCAGACGTACCTCCTCACAGGAAACCGGCCCATGGCCCGCGAGTCCGTCGAGTACGCCTTCCGCCTGGCCTGGGAGCGCTGGCCCGCCGTGGCGACCGACCGCGACCCGGCGAGCTGGGTCAGGGCGGCGGCGTACGAATACGCGCTCTCCCCCTGGCACCGCCTGCGCCGCGCGCACAGGCGCCCCGAGCGCCCGCCCTCCGACCGCGACCGCCGCGTCCTGCTCAAGGCCCTGCTCGAGCTCCCCCCCGCCCACCGCCGGACACTCCTGCTGTACGACGGCCTGGGCCTCGACCTCCCCGACACGGCGGCCGAGACGGAGGCGAGCACCCCCGCGGCGGCGCGACGCCTCCTCAACGCACGCGACGCGATCGCCCGGCGGCTGCCCGAGCTGGCCGACGCCGGCACCCCCGCCGAACAGTCCGCGCTGCTGCGGGAACGCCTGGGCCAGCTGGCCGAGATCGGCACGGCGCCGTCCGTCAGACTGCCGCCCGCCCGAGCCGTAAGGGCGGGCAGCGAGCGCAGGACGCGGTTCTGGACGCGCGCGGCCCTCTTTTTCACGGCGATGATCGTCGGCGCCACGGGTTTCACCCTGGCCACAGCCCCGACGCGGTACGAGCCCCCGCTGGCCCGCGGCGAACCCGTGGGCGGCGTTCCGGTGCGCGGCGGCCCGCAGCCGCTCACCCCCGAGGACGAGGACCTGCGGAGCATGCTGCACTCGGCACCCGTGACGGGCCCGGCCCGCCTGGTCCCGGAAGCACGCTGAAACGCGGGCGGGCCCGTACCCCCCTGACCGGGGGATACGGGCCCGCACTGCGACGCCTGAGCGCGCGTCACCACGCCACCGCACCACCGCCGGGAACCGGCGGAGGCAGCGGTGTACTAGCCCGCCAGAATGGCGCGAGCCAGCTTGGCCGTCTCGGTGGGCGTCTTGCCCACCTTGACGCCCGCGGCCTCGAGGGCCTCCTTCTTGGCCTGTGCGGTGCCAGAAGAACCGGAGACGATGGCTCCGGCGTGCCCCATGGTCTTGCCCTCGGGCGCCGTGAAGCCCGCGACGTAACCGACGACCGGCTTCGACACGTTCTTCGCGATGTAGTCCGCGGCACGCTCCTCGGCGTCGCCACCGATCTCACCGATCATCACGATCAGGTCGGTGTCGGGGTCGGCCTCGAACGCGGCGAGAGCGTCGATGTGCGTCGTACCGATGACCGGGTCGCCACCGATGCCGACGGCGGACGAGAAGCCGATGTCACGGAGTTCGTACATCATCTGGTAGGTCAGCGTGCCGGACTTCGACACGAGACCGATGCGGCCGGGCTTGGTGATGTCGCCCGGGATGATGCCGGCGTTGGACTGGCCCGGCGTGATGAGACCGGGGCAGTTCGGACCGATGATCCGGGTCTTGTTGCCCTTGGCACCGGCGTACGCCCAGAACGCGGCGGAGTCGTGGACCGCGATGCCCTCGGTGATCACGACGGCCAGCGGGATCTCGGCGTCGATCGCCTCGACGACGGCGGCCTTCGCGAAGGCCGGCGGCACGAAGAGAACCGACACGTCTGCGCCGGTCTTCTCCATCGCTTCCTTGACGGAGCCGAAGACCGGAACCTCGGTGCCGTCGAAGTCGACGGTCGTGCCGGCCTTGCGCGGGTTCACGCCGCCGACGATGTTGGTGCCATCGGCCAGCATGAGCTTGGTGTGCTTCATGCCCGTGGCGCCGGTCATCCCCTGGACGATGACCTTGCTGTCCTTGGTGAGGAAGATAGCCATGGTGTTGGAGTCCCTCGTCCCTTACTTCGCAGCCGCGGCGAGCTCGGCGGCCTTGTCGGCCGCGCCGTCCATGGTGTCCACGCGCTGAACGAGCGGGTGGTTCGCGTCGGAGAGGATCCTGCGACCCAGCTCCGCGTTGTTGCCGTCGAGACGCACGACCAGCGGCTTGGTAACAGCCTCGCCCTTGGTCTTGAGCAACTCAAGCGCCTGGACGATGCCGTTCGCGACCTCGTCACACGCGGTGATGCCACCGAAGACGTTGACGAACACGGACTTGACGTCCGGATCGCCGAGGATGATCTCCAGGCCGTTCGCCATGACCTCGGCGGAGGCGCCGCCACCGATGTCGAGGAAGTTGGCGGGCTTCACGTTGCCGTGGTTCTCACCGGCGTACGCGACGACGTCCAGGGTCGACATGACCAGACCGGCGCCGTTGCCGATGATGCCGACCTCGCCGTCGAGCTTGACGTAGTTGAGGTTCTTGGCCTTGGCGGCAGCCTCGAGCGGGTTGGCTGCAGCCTTGTCCTCGAGCGCCTCGTGGCCGGGCTGACGGAAGTCGGCGTTCTCGTCGAGAGACACCTTGCCGTCGAGCGCGATGATGCGGCCGTCGGCGACCTTCGCGAGGGGGTTGACCTCGACGAGGAGCGCGTCCTCGGCGACGAAGGTGTCCCACAGCGTCACCAGAACCTCGGCGACCTGCTCGGCGACCTCGGCCGGGAACTTCGCCTGGGCGACGATCTCGCGGGCCTTCTCGATCGTCACGCCGTCGTTGGCGTTGACCGGGACCTTCGCGAGGGCCTCGGGGGTCTTCTCCGCGACCTCCTCGATGTCCATGCCGCCCTGGACGGACGCCATGGCAAGGAAGGTGCGGTTCGTGCGGTCGAGGAGGTACGAGACGTAGTACTCCTCGGCGATCTCGGGCGCGGTCTCGGCGATCATCACCTTGTGGACCGTGTGGCCCTTGATGTCCATCCCGAGGATGTCCGTCGCCCGGGCGACGGCCTCGTCCGGCGTCGCGGCGAGCTTGACGCCGCCGGCCTTGCCGCGGCCGCCGACCTTCACCTGCGCCTTGACGACCGACTTGCCGCCCAGCCGCTCGGTGGCCTCGCGCGCCGCCTCAGGCGTTTCGATGACTTCACCGGCCAGCACCGGTACACCGTGCTTGGCGAAGAGGTCCCTCGCCTGGTACTCGAACAGGTCCACGCGCGTCCGTCCCTTTTCTGGTGATCGCGGTTCGTTGCTTTGAATGCGATGGGCGTGCCGCGAAGGGCAACGTGACGGCGCAGTCACAAGGGAGGCGTAACGGTGTCCGGTACGCGGCATGTCCGTCTCGCAGGTTATCCCCGTGGGCCACAGGTCCCTAAATCGCAGATCACACCTGAGCGGTGATACCGGTCACAGCCGGTCACGGAGCGCACGTGCTACCGCGTCGGCGGCGGGCGGCAGCGGCAGACACGGAGCCGGGCGGCCTCCACCCCAATGGAGACCGCCCGGGATGCATCGGACCCGCCGGTCGGATGCCGCAGGTGTCGTACGCGCCGTACGCGTCCTACTTGCTCTGCGTGTCTTGCGTGCCCTGCGTGTCTTGCGTGCCCTGCGTCAGATGCCCTGGGTGAGGTACGACGCGTAGCCCGGGGTGACCGAACCGGCGGCGTCCTGGGCGCCGTGGACGGCGTTGCCGGCGAGCGGGGCCGAGGCGACGGTGCCCGACAGGTCCTGCGCGAACGGCTGGACGTCGGACACGACGCCACCGGCGAACGGCGACACGTCGCCGGCGACACCGTGGGCGAGGGTGTGGGCGCTGCCGCCGACTCCGTACGCGACGGGCTCGACGTGGTCGACGACGGTCCGGACGAGCGGCTGCACGGCGCCGTGGACGCCGCCCGCGAACGGGCCGACCTCGGAGACGACGCCGCCGGCGAACGGCGGAACGTCGTTCACGATGCCGCCAGCGAACGGCGACACGTCGCCGACCGCGCCGTGGGCGAGACCGCCGACGTCGCCGACCGCCTGGCCGGCGACCGGGAGCACGCCGTGCACCGCGCGGGCGGCGATGGGCGGCAAGGTGTCCTCGGCGACGGCGTGGGCGAGCGGGGTGGCGTCGGCGCGGACCTGACCGACGTGGCCCTGGGCGTGGTTCGGCGCCTGCTCCAGCTCCGAGGTGAAGGCGGACAGCGGGCCGAAGAGGTAGTCGACCTCGGCGTCGGCCTCGGCGTGGGCGACCTCGGCGACGTCCGGCGCTCCGGCCAGGGAGGGCGCGGCGGGCAGGTCGTACGAGGGCAGCTCGGCCGCGGCGTCGTGCCGCACATCCTGGGCGCCGGACGCGACGTCCTTGACGTCCTTGACGTCCACATTCTTGACGTCCACGTCCGTGACATTCAGGTCCGGGACATTCAGGTCCGGGACGTCCACGTTGACGTCCTCTATGGCGTCGGACGCCTGGTCGGGGGAGGAGAGCGGCACCGAGACGGGCAGCTCGGCCGCGCTCGCGGCGGCGGTGCCGAGGGCCCACATGCCACCGGCGGTGGCGGCGACGGCGATGGAACGGCGAATGTTCTTGTTCATGCTGGTGTCAGATCCTTCGAATTCGTTCGGCTGGCTGTCCGGGGTTTCCGGATGGCGGGCAGACCTGTCCCGCCCCCGCGCGGCAGGTCATTGAGCGGGGACGGTCTGCCCTAGCCGGGGAATTCGAGAATTTCGTGCGGACGGTCGTACGTCGGTGAGGCGGTCGCCGGCAGCGTGGCTCCGCGCACCAGCCCGAGCCGGGCGCCGTGCGCGAACGGGGCGGCGTGCTTGTCACCGGAACGCGACGGGTTCCCGTCACCGGCCGTCTGCCGTACGCCGTCACCGCACGGCCCGGCAGGTGCCTGTACGGGCACCTCCCCGCACTCCGGGCGGCCCGGACCGCGTTCCGCGTCATCGCCTTGCGGGGCGGACAGTTCGTACGGGTACGCGCCCGGTTCGACCTGACCCGTCGTGCGGGCTGCGGACCCGCTCGCGGCAGGCTGCGCCCGGTCGCCGGAGCCCTGGTGCACGGCCTTCTCCGGCGTGACGGACGGCTCCGTACCACCGCCGGAAGGCGGCACCGGCACGGCGGCCTGCCCAGTGGGCACGGGCAGTTCGGGTACGGGCGGCGCCAACGCCACCGGTGACTGCGGCAGCCCGGGTACGGCCGGCCGATGCTCGGCGACGCGGTCCCGCAGCTCGCCGACGGGCCGTGCGACGCCCCGTACGACGTCGGCCACCGGCTCCGCGATTTCGCGCACGGCCTGTCCGGCCTCGCGCGCCGCCGGCTTCCGCTGCGCCGGCACGTCCACCGGGACGTCCGGGACCAGCTGGGCGATCGCGTCCACCGCATCGGTGGAATCGCGGAGCGGCGACGGTGCCTCGGCGGCGTACGCCTGACCGCCCCACAGGAACCCCAGCGCCAGCAGGCCGCCCAGGAAGAACACCACCCGCAGCGCACGCCGCCGGCCCGCCCGGCGCAGTACGCGCAGGGCGGTCAGGGGGTGAGCAACTGCGGCAGTCAAGGAGAACGGCGCCTTCACAGGGGGAACGGACAGGGTGTCGGAACGACGAGCGGCGGACCAGCGAGTGACGAAACGACGGGGTGATGCTCGCACGTCCCTCCTGGGTTCGCGCAAGTCGGATGTTACTGATGAGTCGCCACGTCCGGTATGGGCAGGGGTCGTTTTTCGATCGCGGCCGCCATTACCTCGGGGAAGAGGTCCGGCGTACAGGCGAAGGCGGGGGCGCCGAGTGCGGCCAGGGCTGCCGCGTGCTCCCGGTCGTACGCCGGAGCGCCTTCGTCGGAGAGCGCGAGCAGGGCTACGAACTGCACTCCCGACGCCTTCATCGCCGCGACCCGCTTCAGCATCTCGTCCCGTATGCCGCCCTCGTAGAGGTCGCTGATCAGCACGACGACGGTGTCGGCGGGCCGGGTGATCTGCGACTGGCAGTACGCGAGGGCGCGGTTGATGTCCGTGCCCCCGCCGAGCCGGGTGCCGAAGAGGACGTCGACCGGGTCCTCCAACTGGTCGGTGAGATCGACGACGGCGGTGTCGAAGACGACGAGGCGGGTGCTGACCGAGCGCATGGAGGCGAGGACCGCGCCGAACACCGAGGCGTAGACGACGGACGCGGCCATCGACCCGGACTGGTCGATGCACAGGACGACGTCCTTCTTCACGGACTGCGACGCCCGCCCGTACCCGACGAGCCGCTCCGGAACGACCGTCCGGTACTCGGGAAGGTAGTTCTTCAGGTTGGCCCGGATGGTCCGGTTCCAGTCGATGTCCCGGTGACGGGGGCGGCTCACGCGGGCGCTGCGGTCGAGGGCGCCGGTCAGGGTGGCCCTGGTGCGGGTGGCGAGTCGCTTCTCCAGCTGCTCGACGACCTTGCGGACAACGGCGCGCGCCGTCTCCCGGGTCGTCTCGGGCATCGCCTTGTTGAGCGAGAGCAGGGTCCCGACGAGGTGTACGTCCGCCTCGACGGCCTCCAGCATCTCGGGTTCCAGCAGCAGCGCCGACAGCCCGAGGCGTTCGATGGCGTCGCGCTGCATGACCTGCACGACCGTGCTCGGGAAGTACGTACGGATGTCGCCGAGCCAGCGCGCGACGGAGGGCGCGGAGCCGCCGAGGCCGGCCGAGCGGGCGCCAGAACGGCCGGTCGCCTCGCGTCCGCCGCCGTACAGCGCGGCCAACGCCCCGTCCATGGCGGCGTCCCGGCCGCCGAGCGCACACCCCGTCCCGTCGGCCGCCTCCCCGCCCAGCACGAGCCGCCACCGTCGAAGCCGCTCCCCGCCGCGCGCTTCCGAGACCGTGTGGAACGGAAGCGGTCCGGGTGCGCCTGCGGCGCGCTCGTTCCCCACTCCGCCCGTTCCCGAACCGGCGCGAGCTCCGGCCCCCGCACGCCCCCCGGGCGCGTCCGCACACTCCGGGCGGGCTGACGCGTCGCCCCCGGGGCGGGCCGGCGACTGCCGAAACGCGGCGGCCGCCCCCGCGCCCCGACTTCCCACCCGCGTGTCCTCACCCGCATGGCGGGCCGCGTCGGCCGGGTCGGCCGCGTCCGCCACTCCGAGCAGCAACTCCAGTACCGGCAGCACCGCGTCGGCGCGTTCCTCGTCGAAGCCTGGGCCGAAACCGGGCGCCCCGGGATCCGTGCGCGCCGGACGCGCGGCGGACGGTCCGCGCCGGACCAGCTCCCCGAGAGTGCGCCGAACTCCTGGCTCGAACGCCGCGAACGTACGGCGCAGCAGGGGCAGTACGCCGGTGAACGCCTCGCCGGGCACACCGGTCAGCCAGGCGTCGATCAGGGCGAGGAGCCGCTCGTCGTGCACGAGGAGCATTCCCCCGCCGGACGTCCCGCCGACGAAGCCCTCGATCCAGGCCGCGGCGTCGGCCGGTGGTGTCCCGGGCGACAGCGCGAGTGACATCAGACGCGCCGCCTCGTCCTCCGCGAGCCGCCCGTCGTCCAGCAGCAGCCGCGCCGCCCGGCCACGGATCACTCCGCCCACGCTGTCCCGCCGGGCAAGCCTGTTCAGTACCGCCGACCAACGCCCGCGTACGTCACGACGCTCGCCCGGTGCGGTCCCGGCCAGCAGGCCGATCGCCGCGTGGACCGCGTCGAGGTGGCGGCGCATGTCCGCCGCGCCGTCCGCGTCGAGCCCGGTGCAGGCGGGCGGCAGCCCGACACAGATCCGCTCGGCGAGACCCGCGGCGACCTCGCCCAGCGCCACCGTGTCCGTGCCCCGCACGTCGCCGTACCGCAGTGAGCGGGCCAGCGCGGGCAGCGCCTGCGCGAGGTGGCCGACATCCGCGTCCAGCGCCGCGCGGTCCGCGAGGGCCCGCATGACCACCGGGAGGGCGTCGGGGAGTTCGGCCAGCAGGCACCGCTCGGCCAGGGCGGTCACATCGGCGAGGGCGGTGGCCGACACGGCCTCGGTCTCGGCCTTGGCGGTCGCCGCGGAGAGCACCGTGGTGCCCCACACCCCGGCCTCCGCGACGCGCACCGACAGTTCGGGTTCCCAGCGCAGCCGCCAGTTCTCCCGGAACGTGCCCGTGCTCCCCCGGGCCTCGGCCGGCTCGCCCCAGCCGATGGACAGCAGCCTCAGCCGGTGCAGGAGTCGGCTGCGCGCCGCGTCGTTCTCCTTGCGCAGGTCGAGCTCCAGCTCGCGCTCCTGTGCTTCGGGTTTGAGCCGCAGGCTGCGTTGCGTCCGGGTCAGATCGCGTTGCAGCGGTACGGCGGGCGCCGTGTCCGGGACCTCTCCGAGAACGTCACCGACGACGAGCCGGTCGTGCACGAGCGCGAGCGGTACGTCGGACCCCTCGCACATCACGGCCCGCACCGCGTCGGTCGTCTCGGTGAGCCCCGCGAGCGGCCTGCCCCGCATGACGGCGAGCGTCCCGGCGAGACGAACGGCCTCGATGACATGGGCGGAGGAGACCAGGCGGTCCTCGTCCCGCAGCAGCCCGGCGACCTTGGTCATCCAGCGCTCGACAGGCCGGTCGGCGGCGCCGAAGAGATGGCCGTACCAGCCGGGCGAGTCGATACCCGCCCCGTATCCGCTGCGCCGGGCCAGCCTGCGATTGGTCCAGGGCACCCAGGTCATCTCGGCCTTGACCTTGGGCAGGCCCTTGAGCACCGCTCGGTCGGCGGTGGCTGTCGCGACCTTCTCGCCGAGCGCCGGCAGATGCCACGCGCCGCACACGACGGCGAAGCCGTCGCCGAATTCCTTGCGCGCGGACCGCAACTGGATCCTCATGTACGCCTCACGGACGCGGTCGCGGCTGTGGCCTCCGTCTCCGTACGTCTCGCGCAGGGCGCCCATGGCCTCGGCGAGCGCCGCGAACGGCGCGAACGGATCTGCGGCCCCGGCTCCGCGATGCTCGACCACGTCCTCCCACCACCGCTCCGGATCGTCGTACCCGGCAGCTTCCGCGAGCACCCCCACGGGGTCGACGGCCACGGCCGTCTCTTTCTCCTTCTCCTCCGCCTCCTCCGCCTCCTCCGTCAGCGCCAGCGAGTGCGCCGCCGGAAGGTCGATGAACCGCACCGGTACGCCGTGCCCGAGCGCCCAGCGGATCGCCACCCACTCCGGGGAGAACTCCGCCAGCGGCCAGAACGCGGCCCGGCGCGGGTCGTCCGTGACGTGCGCGAGGAGGGCCACGGGCGGGCGCATCGCCTCGTCGTCCGCGAGCGGCAGCAGCGCGTCGGCCTCGGGCGGCCCCTCGATCAGTACGGCCCGGGGCCGCGCCGCGTCGAGCGCCCGGCGCACCGCACGCGCCGAGCCGGGTCCGTGGTGGCGCACACCCAGCAGCAGGGGGCCCGGCGTCATCCCGAGACCTCCCGGCAGGCGCGGTAGAAGTCCTTCCAGCCGTCCCGCTCACGGACGACCGTCTCCAGGTACTCCTGCCAGACGACACGGTCCGCCGCCGGGTCGCGCACGACCGCGCCGAGGATGCCCGCAGCCACATCACCGGAGCGCAGCACGCCGTCCCCGAAGTGGGCGGCGAGGGCCAGGCCGCCGGTGACGACGGAGATCGCCTCGGCGGTGGACAGCGTCCCCGAGGGCGACTTGACCTTCGTACGCCCGTCGGTTGTGACGCCGTCGCGCAGCTCGCGGAACACGGTGACCACGCGCCGGATCTCGTCGAACCCGTCGGGCGGGGCCGGCAGGTCGAGCGAGCGCCCGATCTGGTCGACGCGGCGCGCCACGATGTCGACCTCGGCCTCCGCCGTCTCCGGAAGCGGCAGCACCACCGTGTTGAACCGGCGCCGAAGGGCGCTCGACAGGTCGTTGACCCCGCGGTCGCGGTCGTTGGCGGTGGCGATCAGGTTGAAGCCGCGGACGGCCTGTTGCTCCTGCCCCAACTCCGGGATCGGCAGGGTCTTTTCCGACAGAATCGTGATCAGGGTGTCCTGCACGTCCGCCGGAATGCGGGTGAGCTCCTCGACCCGCGCCGTCATACCGTCGGCCATGGCGCGCATGACGGGACTGGGCACGAGCGCTTCGCGGCTCGGCCCGTGGGCGAGCAGCCGGGCGTAGTTCCAGCCGTAGCGGATGGCTTCCTCGGGCGTGCCCGCGGTGCCCTGCACGAGCAGCGTGGAGTCTCCGCTGACGGCAGCCGCGAGGTGCTCGGACACCCAGGTCTTGGCGGTGCCCGGCACACCGAGCAGCAGCAGTGCACGGTCGGTGGCGAGCGTGGTGACGGCGACTTCGACGATCCGGCGCGGCCCCACGTACTTGGGCGTGATCACCGTGCCGTCGGGCAGCGTTCCGCCGAGCAGGTACGTGGCGACGGCCCACGGCGAGAGGAGCCACCGGGCGGGCCGCGGCCGGTCGTCGGCCGCGGCCAGCGCCTTGAGCTCGTCGGCGAAGGCGTCCTCGGCATGCGGCCGCAGGGCCTCGCCGTTGTCCGCACTCGCGCCGGCCTTGATTTCGGGCACGGTCATGGATCCCCCTCCAGATTTCCCGGATGTGGGATCCACCGTGCACCACGCCACTGACAATCGACCGTCGCCGCAGGTCAGGGCCCAAATGACGGCCTGCGGAGGTTACTTCACGATCGGGGAGACCGCGATGCAGCCGAGCAGGGCCTTCTCACCGGCGGCTTCCTTGATCGTCTCGCCCTTGTAGACGACCTTGCAGGTCAGCTCGGCGGTGTCCTTGAGGCTGATCGGGGAGACCGCGGGCGGCATGATGCCGCGCAGCGTGACCGTCTTCTTCCACGGCAGGGTGGGGTTCTTGACCGACTCCATCTTCGGGTCCATGGCCGTCCCCTTGCCGCCCGCGAACTCGATGGACTCGACGCCCTTGCCCGTGACCTCGTACGTGACTTCGTACTTCTCGTCCATGGACTTGTCGACCTGCTCGGCAGCCTCGTCCTTGACGGCTTCGGTCGCCTCGGAGCAGGCGCCCAGGCCGAAGGCGAGACCGGTGACAGCGGCGGTACAGACAACGGTGCGGATGAAGCGGTTCATGTGAGATCCCCCCGGATCTGGATGTGGCAGGAGGTCGCACCCAATCGCAAAGACAAAGTAAAGTCAAGTCACGGCAACCAGCCAAACCCGCAGGTCGGAGCCGATTGTCAGTGGTGCCCCGTAGCGTCTTGCCCATGAATCAGCAGGGGGTGCGCTGGACTGCGGAACAGGTGCTGGCCTTGGCTCCTGACGATGCGTCACGCAAATCGGGAAGCAGGCTCGGCACGGCCGGACCGTGGTCGGAGGCGGGGAGCAGCGGTTCGGGGGCGGTGTGGGGGCTGTGCAAGGGCAGCGGAAGCACGCCCTACCGCACCGTGATCGACACAGCGGGTGGCAGCCCGGCCTGCAAGTGCAGTTGTCCGAGCCGCAAGTTCCCCTGCAAGCACGCACTGGGACTGCTGCTGCTCTGGGCGTCCGACGACCCGGCCGTACGGGACACGGAGATGCCGGACTGGGCCGGGGAATGGCTGAAGGCACGCAGGAAGGCGGACGCCGAACGGGCCCAACCCACGCGGACCGCCGATCCGGAGGCGGCGAGACGCCGGGCCGAACAGCGCGCCGAGCGGATCACCCTGGGGGCTTCGGAGCTGGAGCAGCGCCTGACCGATCTGCTGCGCGGCGGCCTGGCCACCGCCGAGCAGACCGGCTACGGACTGTGGGCGGAGACGGCCCGCCGCATGGTCGACGCCCAGGCACCGGGGCTGGCCGCACGAGTCAGGGAGTTGGGCGCCGTACCGGCGTCGGGGCCCGGCTGGCCGGCGCGTCTTCTGGAGGAGTGCGCGCTGCTGCATCTGCTGGACGCGGCGTGGCTGGCGCGCGACCGTCTGCCGGAGCCGCTGGCCGCGACCGTGCGCAGCCGCGTGGGCCTCACCGCGCCCGCAAGCGGGCCGCCGGTCCGGGACCGCTGGCTGGTGCTGGCCCAGTACGACACCCCGGACGGCAAGCTCGTGACCCGCCGCATATGGCTGTACGGACGGCAGTCGGGCCGGACAGCCCTCGTGCTGTCCTTCGGAGCCGGGGGCCGGGCTCCCGAAGTCTCGCTGCCCGCAGGCCTGATGCTCGATACGGAGCTCACGTTCTACCCGGGCGCGGGCCGACTCAGGGCCGAAATGGACGAGCGGCCGGCCTCCCAGGCTCCGGCGGACGCCGCGCCCCCCGGTATCGGCACCACCCAGGCGATCCATGCCTACGGCAGCGCCCTGCGCGACGACCCGTGGCTCGAATCCTGGCCGGTGACGCTCGGCCGCGTCGTACCGGTCCCCGCCGGCGACACCTGGCAGCTGGCCGACGCGGAGGGCGGCCGCGCCCTGCCCGTCGCTCCCGCAGCGCTGTCCCGCCCAGGGCTGTGGAAGCTCGCGGCCCTGTCCGGCGGCGACCCGCTCACGGTCTTCGGCGAGTGCGGCCATCGCGGCTTCACGCCGCTGACGGCCTGGTCCGACGGCTCGTCGGAAGCCGTCCCGCTGACCGAACCCTGACCGTACGGAGGCCGCCATGACCACCAAAACCAACCCGGCACCGGACCCCGCCCCCGCGTCGCACACAACGCTGCCAGCAGGGGACGCGCCGCGGCGCTCCCCGCACCGCAGCACTGCTACACCTCCCGACACCCCGGGAGCCACGGCAGCGGTGGCGTGGGAAAAGCTCGTCACCGCCGCCCTGCTGGGCACCGATCGCCGCTCGCTGCCACCCGGCGCGGTGGCCCCCGGCAAGGACGCCCCGGCCGCCCTGCTCGACACCGCCGCACAGCAGACCGTACGGCGCAGGGCGGCCCTGCTCCCCGCCCGCGCCGCCGCACGCCCCGACCCCGCCCCGCACGACCCGCGCCCCCCACTGCCGCCGCCCGCCCGCCGCCGGCTGGCGCAACTGCTGGCCGGCCGCTCCGCGTCCCCCGCCGCCGCCGGGGGCAGGCGCGGCACCGCGCCGGACCTCACCGAGCTGCTCCCCCAGTGGCTCGCGGCCGCGAACCGGCGCCGCTTCCAAGCGCCGCCGGCCCTGCTCCCCGCACTGCTGGACGCCGCCCGCGCCCGCACCGACCTACGGCCGCAAGCGCTGGCCTTCGCGGGGTCGCGCGGGCTGTGGCTGGCCCGGCTGAACCCGGACTGGCGCTACGCGCTGCGCGGTGCGTCGGGCAGCGGCGCGACACCCGACCCCGGGGATACGACAGCCGTATGCCGGCTCTGGGAGGAGGGCCTGTTCGCCGAGCGCGTCGGCCTCCTCACCGCCGTCCGCGCCCAGGACCCGGCGGCCGCGCTCGCGCTGCTCACCAGCACCTGGTCCACCGAGCGAGCCGAGGACCGTCTGATGTTCCTTGACTCCTTGCGCGCCGGCCTCTCCGCCGCCGACGAGCCGTTCCTGGAACAGGCCCTGTCGGACCGCAGCCGCAATGTGCGGGCCACCGCGGCCGAGCTGCTCTCCGCGCTGCCGGACTCCGCGCTCGCCGGGCGGATGGCGGCGCGGGCCACCACGTGCGTCGGCCTGGACCGGTCCGGCCGCGCGACCGGCGACGTGCGCCTCGCCGTGGAGGCGCCGCACGAGTGCGACGCGGACATGCAGACCGACGGGTTGTCGCCCAAACCCCCGGCGGGGCGGGGCGAGCGGTCCTGGTGGCTGGGCCAGCTGGTCGAGTCCGCCCCGTTGCGCACGTGGCCGCGCCGGCTGGGCGGCCGTACGCCGCAGGAGATCGTCGCGCTGCCCGTGGCCGACGGCTGGAAGGAGGAACTGCACGCCGCCTGGTGCCGCGCGGCGGTGCGCCAACGGGACGCCGACTGGTCCCGCGCACTGCTCGGCGCGCCCTCTGCACCACCGGCGACCGGCCCCGGTACGTCGTCTCTCGCCGAGCGGGCGAAGCTGCTGGCCACGCTGCCGGACGACGAACGGGCGGAGTGGGTGGCCGCTTTCATCGCGGCGCACGGCCTGTCGGAGGCGTTCCAGCTGCTGGGGGTGTGCACCGTGCCCTGGGCGGGGCTGCTCGGCCGCGCGGTGGTCGACGCACTGGACATCGCGCGGGACGCGGGGAGCTACCCGTGGAGCTTCAGCGGCGTGATGGGCCTGGCGGAGCGCTGCCTCGACCCCGGGGAAGCGGGCCGCCTGGAGATGCTCACGACGACGCCGGACGAGCAGGAGGATGCGTCGCCCGGCGCGGCCGGCTACTGGTCGGAGGCCTTCCAGCGTCTCGTAGGCACCCTGCGCCTCAGGGCGGCGATGCTCACGGAGCTGTCGGAGGGCTAGGCCGTCCGGCGCTCGGGGCGGGCTCGCCCCGGACCCCGAGCACCGGAACAAGCTCCGGTGCCGAGTCCCAGCACGGCCGGACCCGGCCGGCCCGGCCCAGCCCGGACCTACGCCTGCGCCGCCTGCCGGACGTGAGTGTTGACCCACTCCACGATCGACTGCGTCGTCGCGCCCGGCGTGAAGATCTCCGCGACACCCTTCTCCTTCAGCGGCGCGATGTCCGCCTCCGGGATGATGCCGCCGCCGAAGACCTTGATGTCCTCCGCATCGCGCTGCTTGAGCAGCTCGATCACCTTCACGAAGAGCGTGTTGTGCGCGCCCGAGAGGATCGACAGCCCAATCGCGTCGGCGTCCTCCTGAATGGCGGTGTCCACGATCTGCTCGGGCGTCTGGTGAAGCCCGGTGTAGATGACCTCCATACCGGCGTCGCGCAGAGCCCGCGCGATGACCTTCGCCCCGCGATCGTGTCCGTCGAGTCCCGGCTTGGCGACCACCACGCGGATCGGCCCGGTCACACCCATCACTGCCTCCATGTACCGACTGCGCCGTCATTGGCACGCGCCCCGCACCGATGAGGACGGGGAAGTGAACGAACGTTATCGACAGCATCCCGCAACCGCCCGTTTCACGGTGGACAGGGAGGGGGAAATCACACATGGGACATGTTCGCTATGCGTCGTTCCTGCCACATCAGGCGCTACGGCGGCAGCAGCCGCAGCAGCAGCCGGGACGAACGCAAGGGGAGCCGCGACGAGGCCGCCGTTCCACCGTGCCGTCAGCCGCACGGCACGGTGGGACGGCCGCCGAGTTCCTCAGTACGGCACCCCATGAGGGCACACGGGGGACGGAGCCGCCTCCTGCGTGCCGTTCAGGAGGTCGGCCATGAGGCCCTTGCCCTTCTTCTTTCTGCCCTGTCTGCCCTGTCTGCCCCAGCTACGCCTCTCGGCCGCGCTCCTGAGAGCCACCGCCCTGGAACTGGCGATCCTGGCCGGGCACCTCCTGCTCTACCCCTCCGGCATGGCCCAGGAACGCCGCTCCCGGGCACCCGCGCTCCCCGATCCGGCGCCCGTACCGCCAGAGACCACGCTGCTCGCCACCACCGGCCGGGACCGCCCGCCCGTGGTGCTGCTCCACGGCTTCGTCGACAACCGCTCCGTCTTCGTCGTACTGCGCCGCTCCCTGGCCCGGCACGGCTGGCGCCACCTGGAATCTCTCAACTACTCCCCGCTCACGTGCGACATCCGCACGGCGGCCGAGCTGCTCCACCGGCACGTGGAGGAGATCTGCGACCGCACGGGCCACACCCGGGTCGACATCGTCGGCCACAGCCTCGGCGGCCTGATCGCCCGGTACTACGTACAACGGCTCGGTGGCGACGTGCGCGTACGCACCCTCGTCACCCTCGGCACCCCGCACGGCGGCACGAGCGTCGCCCCGCCGATGAGCGCCCACCCCATCGTGCGCCAGATGCGCCCCGGCTCCGACGTGATCGAGGAGCTGAGCAGGCCCGCACCCTCCTGCCGCACCCGGTTCGTGAGCTTCTGGAGCGATCTCGACCAGCTGATGCTCCCGGTCGAAACCGCGTGCGTCAGCCATCCGGATCTCATCGCCCAGAACGTACGGGTGACAGGGATCGGCCACCTTGCGCTGCCCGTGCATCCGGCGGTCGCCGCCGGCATCCGGCAGGCGCTCGAGGAGCAGGACACGGCAGCGGGCGCCTCAGGCACGGTCTCCGTCGCCTGAACTCGCCCAACACCGGTCGAACATCAGTCGAACGCAGCACCAAAGCTGTGCCCGCCGTCCACCAAAAGGCGGCCGAATGCCCGTTTCCTGAGCGGGCAAAATCTGGCGAAGATTGTCGCCGTCCCTTACCGCCGGGTACAGTCGCGCCACTGCTTTGCCTCTGGGGCCCCTCCCGGGACCCCAGCCCCCACAGGTCCTGCATTGCCGAGGCGAGAGAGAAGTTGGTGGACGACCAGCACGCCCACGCCGGGTACGACGGCTACTCCACCGGCAGCTTTCAAACAGATCCCCTCTTCGGAGCGCTCCCCGACCAGGGAAGTCACTACGAGGCAGGCCACAGCGGCCAGTACGACACCACCCAGTGGGACGCCACCGGTGCCCAGCAGACGGTCGGTTACGACGCGTACGGTGCACAGCACACGCAGCAGCAGTACGACGGCACCACCGGAGCCTGGCCCACCGCCGCCTATGAGAGCGCGGCCGACATCCCGGCCCAGTCCACCGGCCAATGGGACTCCAACGCCTGGAACCAGACAGGGCAGTTCGACACCAGTCACTTCACCACCGGGCAGCTCAACACCGCCCCGTACGCCCCCGGTCCGTACGAAACCGGCCATGTGACCACCGGCTTCGGCACCAGCCCGTACGAGACAGGCCAGTACGAAACGGCGCAGTTCACCCAGGCCGCCGACGCCACCGGCCAGTGGAGCGCCACGCCGGTCTACGACACCGGCGCGTACGACGCCACCGCCTGGAACTCGGGGCACACGGACGGCAACACCGGCGCGTACGAGACCGTCCCGCCGCAGCAAGTCTTCTACGAGACAGCCGAGTTCCCGCAGGTCGACCTGGCCGAGGACCCGGCGGCGTACGACGCCGACGCGTCGCAGGCACCTCACGCACCGCACGAGGCGCACGACCGGCCCGACAACACGCCCGGGGCCGAGCACGAATTCGCGTCGGAGTACGCACCCGAACACGAGCCTGAACCCGAGCCGGAGAACGACCCGGACCTCGAACTCCCACCGGCCGCCGCGGCAGTGACCACAGCCGCCGCCCCCGGCCCCCGCTCAGCCCGTCGCAGCGCCGGCAACTCCGGCCGCGGCCGCCGCCGTACCCCCGCCAAACGCTCCGCCCTCCTCACCGTCGCCGTCCCCTCCGCCTGCGTGATGGGCGTGGCCGGCATCGCCGCCGCCTCGGTCGGCAGCGTCGGCGGTGGCGCCCCCGCCGAGGAGAAGAAGGACACCACCACGACGGCCTCGGCGGCCGACCCGGGCTCGGTGAAGCCCGTCGCGGTCAACAACAAGCTCGACACCCAGCTGGCCAATCTCAGTACGGACGCCGAGGACTTCGCCGACCGCGCCAGCCGCACGCAGGAACGTATCGACCTCCAGGCACGCCAGGCCGCGGAGAAGAAGCGCAGGGCCGAGGAGGCCGCGCGCAAGGAGGCCGCCCGCCCGAAGTTCGCCCTGCCGGTCGAGCAGCACGGCCTGAGCGCGTACTACGGCCAGGCGGGCGTCAACTGGATGTCCGTGCACTCCGGCATCGACTTCCCCGTCTCGTACGGCACTCCCGTGATGGCCGCGACCGACGGCACGGTCCGTACGCAGTACAACACCGCCTACGGAAACATGGCGATAGTGACCGCCGCCGACGGCACGGAGACCTGGTACTGCCACCTCAGCAGCACCAAGATCCGCTCCGGCTCGGTCCAGGCCGGCGACGTCATCGCGTACTCGGGCAACTCGGGCAACTCCACAGGCCCGCACCTCCACTTCGAGGTGCGTCCCGGCGGCGGGTCGGCGATCGACCCCCTGCCGTGGCTCCGCAGCCACGGCCTCAGCCCGACCTGAGCGCACCTCCCGGGTGCCCCAGGCCCCGGCGCCGAAACCCGAACTCTCGACAACCGCCGCCTCGCGGCCTCCGCCGAACCCCGGAGCTCAACGCCCCGGGGCCCGGCAGAGCAGGACTTCCGCTCTCCTACAGCTTCTCGACCGGCGCGTACCGCAGGAGCAGCTTCTTCGGCCGCTCGTCGCCGAAGTCGATCGTCGCCTGCGCGTCCGACCCCGTCCCCGTCACCGTCATCACGGTGCCGAGCCCGAACTGGTCGTGCGTGACCCGGTCCCCGACCACCAGCGCGACCACCGGCTTGTCCGACGTCCGCCGCGTGGCGAATCCCGAAGCGCCGCCGCCCCCGCCCCGCGACCGCGAGGCCAGCGAGGCCGACAGCGACGAGGCGACGCCCGACACCGGCCCGGCCGGCATCTGCGCGCCCTTGCGCTTCCACGTCAGGTACGTGTCGGGGATCTCCTCCAGGAACCGGGACGGCGGGTTGTACGACGGCTGCCCCCACGCGCTGCGCATCGACGCGCGCGTCAGGTAGAGCCGCTCGCGGGCGCGCGTGATGCCGACGTACGCGAGCCGCCGCTCCTCCTCCAGCTCCTTCGTCTGGCCGAGCGCGCGCATGTGCGGGAAGACGCCGTCCTCCATGCCCGTCAGGAACACCACGGGGAACTCCAACCCCTTGGCGGTGTGCAGCGTCATCAGCGTGATGACGCCCGACCCTTCCTCGTCCTCGTCAGGGATCTGGTCGGAGTCGGCGACGAGCGCGACCTTCTCCAGGAACTCGGCCAGCGTCCCGGGCTCGTCGCCCTCGCGCTCCTGCTCGAACTCCAGGGCCACGGCGGCGAGCTCCTGGAGGTTCTCGATGCGC
Organism: Streptomyces sp. NPDC055287; assembly: GCF_053646035.1. Classification (NCBI taxonomy): domain Bacteria; kingdom Bacillati; phylum Actinomycetota; class Actinomycetes; order Kitasatosporales; family Streptomycetaceae; genus Streptomyces; species Streptomyces sp. NPDC055287. The sequence continues at coordinate 24,465 of NZ_JBSHNE010000009.1, forward strand.
GTCTCGTCCTGCGGGTCGGTCGACGCCTGCAACTCGGCGAGGTAGCCGGTCCGTTCGAAGACCGCCTCCAGCACCGTGGCGGGCCCGGCGCCGGACTCGACGATCGTACGGAGCTCCTCCATCAGCGAGTTGAAGCGCTTCACGGCGTTCGCCGAGCGGGCCGCCATGCCGTACGCCTCGTCCACGCGCCGCAGCGCCTGGGGGAAGCTGATCTTCTCGCGCAGCGACAGTGCGTCGATCATCGCCTCGGCCCGGTCGCCGATGCCCCGCTTCGGTACGTTCAGAATGCGGCGCAGCGGAACGGTGTCCTCGGGGTTCGCCAGGACGCGCAGATACGCGAGCACGTCCCGGACCTCCTTGCGCTCGTAGAAGCGCACGCCGCCGACGACCTTGTAGGGCAGCCCGACGCGGATGAAGATCTCTTCGAAGACACGGGACTGGGCGTTCGTACGGTAGAAGACGGCGACGTCGCCCGCCTTCGCGTCGCCCGCGTCCGTCAGCCGGTCGATCTCCTCCGCGACGAACTGCGCCTCGTCGTGCTCGGTGTCCGCGACGTAACCGGTGATCAGGGAGCCGGCGCCGGCCTCCGTCCACAGGTTCTTGGGCCGGCGGTTCTCGTTGCGCTCGATGACGGCGTTGGCGGCGGTGAGGATGGTCTGCGTCGAGCGGTAGTTCTGCTCCAGCAGGATCGTCTTCGCGTCCGGGTAGTCCTCCTCGAACTGGAGGATGTTGCGGATCGTCGCGCCGCGGAAGGCGTAGATCGACTGGTCGGCGTCACCCACGACGCACAGCTCGCCCGGCGCCCGGCCCTCGCCCGAGGGACCCACCAGTTCGCGCACGAGCGTGTACTGAGCGTGGTTGGTGTCCTGGTACTCGTCGACCATGACGTGACGGAAGCGCATCCGGTAGTGCTCGGCGACATCCGGGAACGCCTGGAGCAGGTGCACCGTGGTCATGATGATGTCGTCGAAGTCCAGCGCGTTGGCCTCGCGCAGCCGCGCCTGGTACATCGCGTACGCCTGCGCCAGCGTCTTCTCGAAGCCGTCGGCGGCCTGGCCCGCGAAGGTCTCTTCGTCTATCAGCTCGTTCTTCAGGTTCGAGACCTTGGCGCTGAAGGCCTTCGGCGGGAAGCGCTTCGGGTCGAGATCCAGATCGCGGCAGACGAGCGCCATCAGGCGCTTCGAGTCGGCTGCGTCGTAGATCGAGAACGAGGACGTGAAGCCGAGCTTCTTCGACTCGCGGCGCAGGATGCGCACACACGCGCTGTGGAACGTGGAGACCCACATGTGGCCCGCGCGCGGGCCGACGAGCTGCTCCACCCGCTCCTTCATCTCACCGGCGGCCTTGTTGGTGAAGGTGATCGCGAGGATCTGGCCGGGGTGCACACCGCGCTTGGCCAGCAAGTACGCGATCCGGTGGGTCAGGACCCGGGTCTTGCCCGAGCCCGCGCCGGCCACGATGAGCAGCGGGGATCCGGCATGCACGACGGCGGCGCGCTGCTCTTCGTTCAGCCCGTCGAGCAGCGCGGCGGCGTCCACGACCGGGCGCGGCGCGCCGTCCCTGTAGTGCGCGTCCCTGGGCGCCGGAGGCGCGTCGAAGGCACCCCCGAACAGGTCGTGCGGGACCTCCTCCGGGGCGTGGTCCTCGGGGGGCGGCGGGGCCGGGTCCTCCGCGTGCTGAAGGTCGGCCAGGAAGCTGTCGTCAAAGAGGCTGCTCATCGTCTACCAAGCTTAGGCGGGACCACCGACAGCCCGCCCCGGATTCTCCCCGGCCGCGGAGATCGGACCGGGGGAAGCCCGTGCCCGGCACGCTCGCGTGCGGCGCGCCGCCGCGTGTGACCTTGCGCACGTACGGCGCGACACCCTGGCCGTGCCACCCGCGCACGTACGGCGCGACACCCGGCCGCGACCCCTGACAGCGGCCCCGCTCCCGGCGCCGGGCGGTTCGCAACGGAACCGGCTCGGCCAGGTCACGAAAACGTATCGGGCATATCGAACATCGGGCTTCCCAGCAGCCGCACCTCTTGGCTAGCGTGCCGTGTCGGGCGGCTCGTACCCCAACCGGCGAACAGCGCCGGACCGAGCGGCCCACGCCGAATCCGGCCTGCCCCAGGGCAGTTCGGAACCGGGGACCCACGCGCACGACCTGGGGTGAATCGGTCCGCAGTCCCACGGGCCGTAGGGCACCTTCCGTTCGTCCCGCCCGAACCCGACAGCTAACCCGGTAGGCGGTCCACGGAAGGAGATGCCGGCCTTGGCGTCGCATCGCAAGCCGCGTACCCGGGTACGCACGACCGCACCCGCACTGGGTATCTCGACGGCCGCACTCGCCTCAGTCGGCCTGCTCGCCCAGACAGCGGGCGCGGCACCCGCCGCGCCGACGGCTCCCCAGCCGACCGTCGAAGAAGTGCAGAAGAAGGTCGACGACCTCTACCGGCAGGCCGGTACGGCCACGCAGAAGTACAACCTGGCCAAAGAAGCCACCGACGAGCAGCGGAAGTCCGTCGACGGCCTGCTCGACGCCGTGGCCAAGCGCACCGAGAAACTGAACGAGGCGCGACGCAAGCTCGGCAACTACGCGGCCGCGCAGTACCGGTCGGGTTCGGTCACCCCGACAGCGGCGCTGCTCCTCGCGGACAGCCCGCAGGCGTACTTCGACCAGAACCGGCTGATGGACCGGATGACGGAACGCCAGCAGACGGACGTCACCGACTTCGAGAAGCAGCAGGCGGCGGCAACGACGAAGCGCGCCGAGGCGACTCGGAGCCTGGAGAGCCTCACGGAGTCGCAGGCCTCCCTCAAGTCCTCGAAGCAGGACGTGCAGAAGAAGCTCAGTGAGGCGCGCGAGCTGCTGTCACGGCTGACCGCACGGGAGAAGGCGCGGCTCGCGGAGCTGGAGAAGCAGCGGGAGGCGGAGGCGCGCCGCAAGGCCGAGGCGAAGGCCAAGGCGGAAGCGGAGGCGGAGGCGGAGGCCGAGCGCGAGCGCCGGCAGGAGGAGGCGCAGAAGGGCGAGAGCGGTACGGGCGGCGCAGGCACGGGCACGGGCAGCGGTACGACGACAGACCCGGGCGTCGACACCGGCACCGCCGACGCCTACGCCGCCAAGGCCGAGAAGGTCCTCGCCTTCGCCCGCGCCCAGATCGGCAAGCCGTACGTCTGGGGCGCCGCGGGCCCCAGCTCGTACGACTGCTCCGGCCTGACGCAGGGCGCCTGGAAGGCCGCCGGTGTCGATCTGCCCCGTACCACCTGGGACCAGGTGAACGTCGGCACCCGCGTCACGACCGAGAACCTCAAGCCGGGCGACCTCGTCTTCTTCTACGACGACATCAGCCACGTCGGCATCTACATCGGCGGCGGCAAGATGATCCACGCCCCGAAGCCCGGCGCGTACGTCCGCGAGGAGTCGATCTACTACATGCCGATCTACGGCAGCGTCCGCCCGGCGTAGGCCGTACGCGCTACGCGCGTCGGTAGGACGCGCGCCGGCGGTACGCTTCCGCCCCGGCCTGCCCCCTGGAAGCGCTGATGCCGGTTGCGGCGTGACACTGTGGTCGCGCCGCAACCGGCATTCTCAGGTCCAGAGCACCGCGATGAAGATGTTGGCGACGGTCAGCCCGCCGACCGCGCCGAAGAGCGCCTTCTCGACCCTCTCCTCGTCACGCTTGACGTACACGAGGCCGAGGATCACCACGAGGATCGCGAGCTTGATGCCGATCTTGAGGTTGTTCACCGTCTGGTCGTCGGCCTGATTGAGGCCCACCAGCGCCACGCCCGTGACAAGCATGGTCAGCGCTCCGTGCAGCATCGCGGGGCTGAAGCGGGCGGTACCAGCGCCCATCGCCTTCATCTGGGTCAGGAAGCCTCCGAGCAGCGAGGCGATGCCGATGATGTGCAGGCCGACGAAGACATTGATGAGTACGTCCATGAACCGGAGCCTAGCTCTGGCCATAGCAGGCCCGGCGGCCAGGTTCCCGCACCATGGCCCTATCGGTCGGGGAACAGCGGAATGCTCGCTTCCGGAGCGGGTCGGCCTCTCAACGACGTGCACGCAGCAGCCTAATTCGACCACTGTCGGTCATTGTGCCGCTCCCCCGTGACCCGCAGGTTTAGCGTCCTTCCCCAGGTGACCGACTCCCCACCGCCGCTCCTCCCCGGAACGGCAGTCGGCCACCCCGCCGAGAGTCCGGCGGCGGCCCGCTCCCCTGTGCGGGCGGCCGCCGGATGCGAGCGGCTCGACGTACAGCGACGTACAGGACGGAAGGACGTGGACGCCCTCGTGGCCACGCACCGAAAGCCCAAGCAGCGCACGCGCACCGGAAACACCGCTCGCACCGCCCTCACCATCGCGCTCGCCGGAGCGGCGAGCGCCACCGCGTTCGACGGCTTGGGACACGCGGAACCCGCCCTCACCCCCGCTCAGGTGAAGGCGAAGGTCGACCAGCTGTACCACGACGCCGAGGTCGCCACGGAGAAGTACAACGGCGTGAAGGAGAAGACGGGCAGCGCCGGAGAATCCCTGGACGCGCTGCGTGACGAGGCCGCCCGCAGGACCGAACGCCTCAACACCGCGCGCAACTCTCTCGGTTCGCTCGCCACCGCGCAGTACCGCACGGGCGCCCTCGACCCGGCCATGCAGCTCGCGCTGACGTCCGACCCGGACCAGTACCTGGAGCGCGCCGCGATCGCCGACCGTGCGGGCGACCGGCAGGCCGCGGCCGTCACCGGGATCCGCCGACAGCTCGGCGAGATCGGGCAGCTGCGGGAGGAGGCGGACGGCAGACTGGCGGAACTGAGAGCCCACCAGAAGGATTTGCGCAAGCACAAGTCGAAGATCCAGGAGAAGATCGGCGCGGCCGAGAATCTCCTGTCCCGCCTCACGGCGGAGCAGCGCGCGCAGTACGACCGGCGGGACGGCCACGGCGCCGCCCCCGCCACCTCCGTCCGGGCCGACCGGGACGCCCCGCGCGGCGGCGCGGCTCAGGCGGCGCCGAACTCCCGCGCCGGACAGGCGGTTTCCTTCGCGCACGGGGCGATCGGCAAGCCGTACGTCTGGGGCGCCACGGGGCCGTCCGCCTTCGACTGCTCGGGCCTGACGCAGGCGGCCTGGAAGGCGGCGGGCGTGGCGCTGCCCCGTACGACGTACACCCAGATCAACTCCGGCCGGCGCGTCTCCCGCTCGGAGCTGGCCCCCGGTGACCTGGTCTTCTTCTACTCCGGCATCAGCCACGTGGGCCTCTACATCGGCAACGGCGAGATGATCCACGCGCCGCGTCCCGGCGCACCGGTGCGCGTGGCGCCGATCGACCAGATGCCGTTCGTGGGGGCCACGAGGCCGGCGTAGGACCTGCCTTGTCGGCTGCGTCCCGGCGCAAGGTCTCAGCCCGAGGTCTCGGACCCCGGGAGACGGGGTAGGCGGCGTACTGGAGCGCGTGTGCGAGCACGCCACGCGCCGCACGCCACGACCGTGAACGGAGGGCCGACCATGCCGGGCATCATCAGCCGGATCAAGCAGTACGCACGCAGCCCGCAGGGGCGCCGGACGATCGCACAGGCACGCCAGGCGGCGTCCGACCCCAGGAGGCGCAGCCAGGCGAAGCAGCTGCTGGGACGGCTGCGGGGCCGAAGGCACTGAGGGTGGGGCGGGGTGCCGAACGGTGCCCCGCCCCGGCACCTTTCACGCTCGGGCCGGCTCGCCGCAGGAAGACATGCACGCACTGACGCACCGGCGGTGTGCTCTGCGTCACATTCGCGAGAGTTCGTCTTTGCCGCGATGATTTCGGGCCGATGCGGCAGTCTCAATTGCCGTAATCCCGCAGCGAAGCAGAGGAGCAAGTCCCATGCGCATCGTCATCAGTGAATTCATGAGCCTCGACGGCGTCGTACAGGCGCCGGGCGGTGCCGGCGAGGACACCGACGGTGGCTTTGCCCATGGCGGCTGGTCCCACCCGTTCTTCGACCCGGAGGTGGTGGGCGGTGCCTTCAACGACGTGGTGACCAAGGCGGAGGCGCTGCTGTTCGGGCGGCGTACGTGGCAGACGATGGCCGGGGCGTGGCCCGAGCGGGCCGGCGACCCGTTCGCCGACCGGATGAACGCCCTCCCGAAGTACGTCGTCTCCCAGACGCTCGGCGACGACAAGCTGACGTGGAACAACACCACCCTCATCCCCGGCGACGAGGCAGTGGCCCGCATACGGGAGCTCCGCGAGGCCGCCGGCGGCGACCTGTTGGTCATGGGAAGCCCCACGCTCGCGCGCACCCTCCTGAGCGAGGGCCTGGTCGACGAGCTCCGGCTCATGGTCATGCCGGTGCTCCTCGGCGGCGGCAAGACGATCTTCCCGGCGGACGGTGGGCTGCACACGCTCGAACTGGTCTCGACGGTCACCAGCGGCGCGGGCGTCAACGTGTGCACCTACCGGCCGGTCGCCGGGGCGTAGACGGGGACGACGAGGCGGGGAAGGGGCGGTCCCGCCGCCCCGGTCCTCGCCGCCTTGACGACCGCCCCCGGGTCCGGGACCCGTGGTGTCAGTCCCCGACCGCGTCGAGGAAGATCCGCGCCAGTTCGCCCGGTCGGGAGAACATCGGCCAGTGACCGGTGTCCATCTCGACCAGCCGCCACTGATCGCTGGTGAGCAGCTCGGCCACGTCGTAGCCCGGCTCGGCTCGCCGTCGAGCAGACACTTGATGTACGTCGCCGGGAGTTCGCCAAGTGGCCTTGTCGGCGCGGCCGGTTCGGCCAGAGCGGCACCCGGGTGCGGCGTCGAACCGGCCACGATCCGTGCGATCTGTTCGTCGGTGAGGTCCTGGCCCTCGTAGATCGGGAGCGGTCCTCGGCGCCCAGAAGCCGCCGTTCGCGGCGAGCGCGGCCTCCAGCTTCGCGGGACCCTCCCACCAGGCGGAGACGAACGACTCGCCGTCCGTGGGAACGTTGGCGTCCACGAAGATGATCCGGGCCAGCCGGTCACCGATCCGCCCGGCGGCCTGACCGACCGGGATGCCCGAGTAACTGTGCCCGACGAGAACGACGTTGCGCAGGTCCTGGCGTTCGACCTCGTCGACGATGTCCCGCACGTGGGTCTGCTGCCCGGCGGCGCACCCCGCTTGTCCGCGAGGCCGGTCAGCGTCAACGGGTGGGGCGCCGTGACCGGCCGCACGCAACCGCGGCGTCACCTCGTCCCACGCCCACGGTCCGAGCCACGCGCCTGCGACCAGTACGAATCCCGTCATGGCGGCAACATGGCGGACGGGGTCAAATGCCTTGAGGCGGCCGACGTCGCTGTGCGACGGTGCCCCCATGCCGAACGACCATCGCACTCCTCTCCCCAAGTCCGTCGGGGAGGCCATCACCGCAGAGCAGACGGCCGAGCGCGGGCAGCGCCTCCGCTACCTCTACTTCTGGGGCCACCGTCCGACCCCCGGTTCCGCCGCCGGTCCCGGCTGCCTCAGTCAGTGGTGGCCCGTCGAGTTCACCGAGGACGGCCACACGTACCGCTCCGCCGAGCACTACATGATGGCGCACAAGGCCTGGCTCTTCGACGACCCCGAGTCGGCCGCCAGGATCCTCCGGGCCGGGCATCCCGCCGAGGCGAAGTCCCTGGGCCGGCAGATCGTCGACTTCGACGAGAAGACCTGGCGGAAGCACCGTTACGACATCGTCGTACGCGGCAGCATCGCCAAGTTCGGCCGTCACGACGCCCTCCTCCAGTACCTCCTCGCCACCCGCGACCGCGTCCTCGTCGAGGCCAGCCCGCTCGACCCGGTCTGGGGCATCGGCCTCGCGGCCGACGACGCCCGCGCCACGTCACCCACCACGTGGCGCGGACTCAACCTGCTCGGCTTCGCCCTCATGGACGCCCGCGACGCACTGGCCAAGTCCGCGGCGTAGGACGGCGGCCGCGAGTCCCCGGGCCGGGACCGCGGCCCGTGACCGCGGCGCAAGCCGTCATGAGGTCGTACGCGCGCGCCTTGCCGGGAACCCCTGACCGTCACACCAGCCGGCGCGCCGTGGCCCACCGCGTCAGCTCGTGCCGGTTCGAGAGCTGGAGCTTGCGCAGCACCGCCGACACATGCGACTCGACCGTCTTCACCGAGATGAAGAGCTGCTTCGCGATCTCCTTGTACGCGTAACCCCGCGCGATCAGCCGCAGTACCTCCCGCTCCCGCTGCGTGAGCCGGTCCAGGTCCTCGTCCACCGGCGGCGCGTCCGTCGACGCGAACGCGTCCAGGACGAAACCCGCGAGCCGGGGCGAGAACACCGCGTCGCCGTCCTGCACGCGGAAGATCGAGTCGACCAGGTCCGTGCCCGTGATCGTCTTCGTCACGTACCCGCGCGCCCCGCCCCGGATCACGCCGATGACGTCCTCCGCCGCGTCCGACACCGACAGGGCCAGGAACCGCACCGGGTTCTCCACCGCCCCCATCAGCGGGGCGCACCGGCGCAGGACTTCGACGCCGCCGCCGCCCGGCAGGTGGACGTCGAGCAGGACCACCTCGGGCCGGGTCGCCGTGATGACCGTGACCGCCTGGTCGACGTCGGCGGCCTCGCCGACCACCTCGACCCCCGTCGTCCCGGTCTGCCCGATCTCCGCCTGCACTCCCGTACGGAACATCCGGTGGTCGTCCACCAGCACGACCCGTACGCGCCTGCCCGGGGTTTCCTCGGTCTCGGTCATGCGTCCGCCGCCCTCTCCATCTCAAGCTCGACTTCCGTGCCCCCGTCGGGCGCGGAACGCAGCCTCGCCGTGCCGCCGTTGCGCTGCATTCGGCCGATGATCGATTCTCGTACGCCCATACGGTCGCCCGGCACCGAATCCAGATCGAATCCCGGTCCCCGGTCCCGTACGGACACGAAGACCGTCCGGCCCTCGACCTCCGCGTAGACCTGCACCGCCCCGCCCTCGCCACCGTACTTGGCGGCGTTCACCATCGCCTCGCGCGCGGCCTGCATCTGCGCGATCAATTTGTCGTCGAGCGGGCAGTCGCCGACGACCACGACCTCCAGCGGTACGCCGTGCTTGTCCTCGACCTCCGCCGCCGCCCGCTTGATCGCCTCGGCCAGGGTGTCGGGCTCCTCGGACTCGTCCTTGCCGGTGCCCTCGGGCTTGTAGAGCCAGTTGCGCAGTTCCCGCTCCTGGGCGCGGGCCAGGCGCCGTACCTCCCCCGGGTCCTCCGCGTTGCGCTGGATCAGGGTGAGGGTGTGGAGCACCGAGTCGTGCACATGGGCCGCGACTTCGGCGCGTTCCTGGGCGCGGATGCGCATCAGGCGTTCCTCGGACAGGTCCTGGGTCATGCGGACGAGCCAGGGCCCCGCGAGGAGCGCGATGCCGGTGACGACCGCGAGCGCCGCCGTCAGTACATTGCCGAGCTGCGCCGCGGATCCCCGTACCACCAGGAACGCCGTGAGGCCCATGCCGACCAGGGCCACGCCCGCCATGCCGCGTGCGAGTTGCAGCATTCGCCGGCGGCGGCCGGTCTCCGTCCAGTGGGCGCGGCGCGCGTTGTCGGCCTGGCGCCATACGAGGACGACGCCGAGGCCGATCAGCAGGGCCGGCCAGACGTACCGCCCGGCCTGGCCGCCCACCTCGACGTTGGTGACGAAGGTGACCGCGCCGACGAGCAGCGCGAAGAGTGCGAAGACCTGGCCCTTGTCCGGCTTGCGGAGCCTGCGGCGCCCGTCGGGCGTGGTCTCGAACGCCGAGCGCGGCGCGTCCACGCCGCCCACGCCGAGCGGCACCACGAACCAGAAGACGGCGTACAGCAGCGCGCCGAGACCGTCCGAGAGGAAGAGCGCGAAGAAGACGATCCGTACCCAGACGACCGGCAGTCCCAGATGCCCCGCGAGCCCGCGCGCGACGCCTCCGAGCATCCGCCCTTCGGCGCTGCGGTAGAGCTTGCGCGGCTGGGGCTCCTCCGGTTCGGGGACGCGGGAGCTCGCGGCTCGGCGGGGCGTGGCGACTGGCATGACCCGATGGTCACACGTACGGGTGGGACCGGGCATCAGGGTCGGTCCCCTACATGCCCCTGACTGACTGGCCGAGACGAACGGGCGGAGACGAACCGGCGGCGGCTAACCGGCGGCGCCTGCGGGCCCGCCCCTCCCGCGCGCTCCCAGCCCGTACAGCAGTGTGTCCACGACCCGGGTGGCCAGCACGTCCGGGTCCGCTCCGGCGGCTCCGCCATGGACGGCCTCACCGATGAGCGCGTAGTAGACGCGGCGTACCCAGTCGAGATCGGCCGACGGATCGAGCAGGCCCTCGTCGCGGGTGCGGGCGAGGAAATCCATGCAGCGGCTGTCGATTTCCCGCTGGGCCCGGGAGGCGGCGCTCCCCGCGTCGTGGGACTGCGCCAACGCGAATCCCCAGGAGCCCTTGATCCTGAGCACGTTGGCGGTGATCCGGTGCAGCGCCACGAGGGGCGGCGTGGTGTCGGGGCGGCCGTCGTCGATGGCCTGGAGGAGTTGCCGTACGGCCGAGTCGGCCAGCGCGTCGATCAGCGCCCGACGGCTGGCGAAGCGCCGGTGGACCGTGGTCCTGGCGACGCCGGCGGCCTCCGCGATCTGCTCCATCGAGGCGTTGGGGTCCTCGGTGAGAACGCGCTCGGCGGCTTCCAGGATCGCGCGCACACTGCGCTCCGCGTCCGCTCGCAGCGGCCGGCCGGTCCTGGCGGTCGTGCGGGTCCCGTCCATGGGTCCTCCTGACACTCTTCGAAACTCAGCAAACGATACGTCGGAGCAGCAGCTTCTCCCATACTTGCGTCACTACTGTTGCAGTTATGGATTTAACCGCTACTCTAATGTTGCAAGTAGCGTTCGCATCACCGAAAGGACACCCCCATGGCCACCACCGCCCTCATCACCGGAGCCTCCTCGGGTCTCGGCGCCGAATTCGCCGCCCAGCTCGCCGCCCGCGGCATGGACCTCGTGCTCGTCGCCCGCTCCGAGGACCGGCTGCAGGCCCTCGCCGAGCGCCTCGGCAAGGAGTACGGCGTACGCGCCCACGTCCTCGTGCGGGACCTCGCCGAACCCGACGCCGCCCGCCGCGTCGGCGCCGCTCTCACGGACCGCGGGCTCACCGTCGATCTGCTGGTCAACAACGCCGGGTTCGGCACCTGCGGCCGGTTCGAGGAGATATCCGGCGCCCGCGACCACGACCAGCTCATGGTCAACGTCGTCGCGCTCGTCGACCTCACGCACGAGCTGCTGCCCGGCATGCTGGCGCGCGGCTCCGGCGGCGTGCTGAACGTCGCTTCGACCGCCGCCTTCCAGCCGAGCCCGTACTTCGCCGTCTACAGCGCCGCGAAGACCTTCGTCCTCAACTTCTCGCTCGCGCTCCGCCAGGAGTACCGGCGCCGCGGCATCCGCGTCACGACGCTGTGCCCCGGCCCCGTGGAGACCGCCTTCTTCGAAGCCATCGGCACCCGCAAGGCGGCCGTGACCGGCAGCTTCACCACCCCCGAGCCGGTCGTCAAGGCAGCCTTGACCGCCCTCGACCGCAACCGCGCGTACGTCACACCGGGCTTCGCCAACGCCGTCGCGGCCCACCTCAGCCCCCGCCGCTCGCGCACGCTCGTCACGGCCGTCGCCGAGCGCATCACCCGCAAGGTCCTGGAGCCCGCCGCCTGACTCGGGGTCGAAATCAGGGATCGTCCAGGGTCGGGGCGGGTGCCACGGCGCCGGTGCGCCCCTCACCATGGACGTATGACACAGCCGTACGACGCTGCCGCTCCCCCGGGGGCCGCTGACGAGCCGATGGAGCAGCCGGCGCCGCAGCCACCGCTGCGCCGCAGCAAGCGGCAGAAGATGGTGGGCGGCGTGTGCGGCGGACTCGGCCGGCACTTCGACCTCGACCCGGTGATCTTCCGGATCGGTCTCGGCGTACTCGCCGCGACCGGCGGGCTCGGCCTGATCTTCTACGGCTTCGCCTGGCTCTTCGTCCCCCTCGACGAGGAGGACGAGAACGAGGCCCGCAGGCTGCTGACGGGCCGTGTCGACGGCGCCACCCTCATCGCCGTGCTCTTCGCCCTCGTCGGCTGCGGCCTCTTCCTCTCCATGCTGAACAACGGCACCGTGCTCGGCTTCGCCGTCCTGCTCTCGGTCGCCCTCACCGGGGCCACCTACTGGTCGCAGCGCCGGCAGCTCGTCGACCCCGAGACCGGCCCCGTCGACCCGGTGACCGCGCAGGCGGCCGCCGTCGCACCGCCCGAGACACAGGCGCCGCCCGTGCCGGGCGCGCCCTCCTGGTGGCGGGACCCCATCGTCAAGGACGGCACGACGGGCCCAGTCGGCACCGGTTACTTGTGGGGCCCCGAGGACGCCGTCGTGCCCGAGGCGCCCGACCGACCCCGGGGCGTGCCGCCCGCGCCCGGCATTCGCCCGCAGCAGCGGCGCGATCCGGCGGCGCGCGGGCCCCGTGGCATCGGCGGCCGGGTGTTCCTGCTGGCCGTGCTCGCGGCCGGGCTCGGCACCGGCCTGTCGTGGGACGTTCAGCCGCTCGGCACCAGCCTGCAGATCGGCCTGTCCTGCGCCCTCGCAGTCTTCGGCCTCGGCATCGCCGTCAGCGCGTTCCGCGGACGTACGGGGGTCGGCACGATCCTGCTCACCGTGATCACGGCACTGCTGCTGGCCGGCGCGTCCGCCCTGCCGAAGCAGATCTCCACGGACTGGATGCGTACGAGCTGGAAGCCGGCCTCGGCCTCGGACGTACGGCCCGGGTACGAACTCGGGTCGGGCGTGGGGACGCTCGACCTCAGCCGCGTACGCGTCCCGGCGGACTCGTCGCTCGCCACCCGTGCCGAGGTGGGGGCGGGGCAGCTGAAGGTCGTCGTACCGAAGGACGCGACAGTCGAGCTGCGCATGACAGTGGGGGTCGGTGACATCCAGCTGCCGGGGCAGAAGCGGCAGGACTTCGACATCCGTACGGACCAAGAGCTGCACCGGACGCTGGAGCCGCCGGGGAGCGCCGGGCCCGCCGGGACGCTTCAGCTGGACCTGGAAGTCGGCGTCGGACAGGTGGAGGTGACCCGTGCCGCGAAGTGACACGCCGGACTACACGGGAAGCGGCATGCGAAGTGACCTGCGAAGTGACACTCCGGCCGGGCCGCGCGGCGAGCGCCACCCCGAGCGGCGCCCCTCCCGCTTCCGGCACGAGTTCAAGCCCGGCAAGCTGATCAGCGGCCTCGTCACCCTGGGCACGGCCGCGGCGTACACGGCAGACGCCACCGGCGCGTGGCGGATCCCGGCCTACGTCGCACTCCCGGCCATCTGCCTCGGCCTGCTGCTCGCGGGCGCGGCGAGCTGGGTGACCTACAGCATGCGCCGGCGGCGGGCCGCGAGGGCGGCGTCGAAGGAGAAGTACGCGGCGCCCGCGAGCACCAGCGGCAGCCAGGCCATGAGGTAGGCCAGGTCGTTCCCGTAGTAATACGGATCGGACGCCCAGCTGACCGTCAGCCACAGGCTCAGTGAGATCAGCGCCCCGCCGAACGCGGCGAGGCGGGAGAGGAGTCCGAATAGCGTGCCGAGGCCGACGGCGAGTTCGCCGAAGCCGATGGCGTAGCCGAAGCCCACGGGGTTCTTGAGGGCCAGATCGACGAGGGCCGGGATGGCCGACGTATCGCGCACACCGCGCATCATCTCGCCGATCGACCCGGGGCCGGTCTCGGACATGAACTGGCTGTCCGTCAGCTTGTCGAGGCCGGCGTAGACGAAGGTGACGCCGAGAAAGATCCGCAGGGGCAGGAGCGAATAGCGGCGCGCGGTGGCGCGCCAGCCGCGTTCCTGGCGTCCGTCGCCCATGCCCGATCCCGCCATGCTGCCGTTGCCGCCGGCCCGATACCCGTGGGTCATGGTCTGGTCCCGCCTCTCCGAAGCGTCAGCGCCGTACGGCGCGGGCACGATTCTGCCCGCGCCCCTCGAAAAGGGATACGTATGCAGCGGAGATCCGGCTCAAACGGCAGGTCACGAGTGCTGCTCAGTCCGTGACGTCGATCGTCACCCGGTCGGTCTCGGCGCCCGCCGCCGTCACCACCTGCACATCGACGCGGCCCGGCTCGACCTCCACCGGCACAGGCACGGTCAGCACGGTGTCCGTCGGGTTGGCGAAGCCGCCGGGCACCGGGATCAGGGGCACGTGGACGTGCACCGTCCCGATCCGTACGACCATCCGGGCCAGCCGGTCGGGGGTCCCCGCGCCCGGCGGTACGAAGCCCGCTCCACGGATCTCGATGTCGTCCCCGGTACGGATGGGCGCGTCCAGATCGCCCGCCTCCCTGGCCCGTACGACCGACAGCACCACCGGACGGCCGCCCTCGGCGAACTTCCCCGCGAAGTACGCCGCCGCCGAGACCACGACCAGCAGGGCCAGGCCCCACGGCAGGTCGGGCAGCTGCTCGGGCCGCCGGGCGAGACGTACCGCGGCGAAGACCACCGCCACCGCGCTCACCAGGACGTACTGGACGTCGGCGAAGCTGCCCCGGCCGGCGTCGTCGGTGAGCAGATCGGCGGCGCGGGGGCGGTCGGCCCGTACCTTCTGGAGGCGCCGGGTGAGGACGCGCACGGTCACCACATGACGTACGACGACGGCGATGGCGCAGGTCAGAGCGAGGACGGTCAGCACGCCGAGGCCACGAGCGAGCTCGAGACCGGCGATGAGCGCGTCACGGTCGGCGTGGTCGGAGGCGGCGGCCAGCTGGATCGCGATCACCAGCACCGCGAAGACGACGAGCAGCACCCAGCTCGCGGCGACGGCGCGCGAGGTCGACAGCCGGTTGTCCTCGCCGATGAGGGGCGCGAGCAGCCCGCCGCGCGCCCGGTGCATGCGCGCCGCGCCGGTCAGCAGGACGGCGGTGACGAGTGCGGCCACGAGACCCGCCGTGCGGGCCGGGGTCCAGCCGGCGCCGATGGCGGTGAACGCCTCGGCGAGCATCAGCACGATCACCCCGCCCCACACCACGAACAGCGTGCCGCGCCACACCGTGGCGAGCCACGCGTCGCCCGCCTCGCGGCTGCGCTCGGCGACCGCGCGGGCCGACTGGGTCAGCTCGTCCGACACCCACTGGCGCGAGGCGCCCGCGGAGTGCGCGACGGCGGCGGGCAGGCCCTGGCCCGCGGCCAGGCCGTCGCGCTTGGCGAGGAAGGCGGCCACAGCTCGGCGGTGGCCCTCGCGGGCACCGTGCGGGCAGTCGCCGCACGTACAACCGCCACTGTGCGTGCTCTGTCGTGCCTCTTGCACAGCCACGGAACCTGCCGCCCTCTCGAACTCTCTCAAAGCCACTGATGTCACTGAAGTCGACGAAGGGAACTTCCCTCCGGCGTAGGGGAATTGTGCCGTACGCGGGAGGGTCCCCGCTTCACCCGAAGGGGGCTATGCGAACAGCTCCGGCTCGGCGCGGGTGATCCGGCCCCAGAGCGGCTGGTGGTTGATCCACGCGACGAGGTCGCTGCCCAGCTGGTCCCGCGTCGCCACCGCGTCCTCGTGGTCGATCAGTACGGGCCGGCCCGCCGCCCGCGCGGCGAGCTGCACCTGGCAGCAGCGCTCCATCGCGATGAACCACCAGGCCGCCGCGTCCACCGAGTCCCCCACGGTCAGCAGCCCGTGATTGCGCAGGATGACGGCCTTGTGCGGTCCGAGCGCGCCCGCGATCCAGCGCCCCTCCTCCTCGTCGACGGACACTCCGGTGTACGCGTCGTACAGCGCGTGGTCCTCGTAGAAGGCGCAGGCCTCCTGGGTGATCGGGTCGAGCAGCTCACCCAGCGCGGACAGCGCGCGGCCGTGGACCGAGTGGGTGTGCGCGACGGCCACGACATCGGGCCTGGCCCGGTGCACCTGCGCGTGGACGAGGAACGCCGCCTGGTTGACGTGGCGACGGCCCTCGACGACCTGCCCGTCGCCGTTGACAAGGATCAGATCGCTCACCGTCATGTCGGCGAAGGCGAGCCCGAAGGGATTCACCCAGAAACAGTCGGCGTACTCCGGGTCGCGTGCCGTGATGTGCCCCGAGACGCCCTCCTCGTACCCGTACCGCCCGAACAGCCGCAGCGCCGCGGCCAGCCGTTCCTTGCGGTGCTGCCGTTCCTCGGCGGCGGTCGCGTGAGTGGGCGGCATCGCGAAGTGCAACTGCTCGACGGGGACCGGTGCGGGCGCGGGTATCTCACTCATGGGGCGGAAGCTACCCCGCGGTACGGCAGGTGACCAGGGCCCGGGGAAACGCCGACGCCGCCGCTCGAACGAGTGAGCGACGGCGTCGGCGTTGACCCTGCTGGGCGGGGACTACTCCCACTCGATCGTGCCCGGCGGCTTGCTCGTCACGTCGAGCACCACGCGGTTCACATCGGCGACCTCGTTCGTGATGCGGGTCGAGATCTTCGCCAGTACGTCGTACGGCATCCGCGTCCAGTCCGCCGTCATCGCGTCCTCGGACGAGACGGGGCGCAGCACGATCGGGTGGCCGTAGGTCCGGCCGTCGCCCTGGACGCCCACGGACCGTACGTCCGCGAGCAGCACGACCGGGCACTGCCAGATGTCACGGTCGAGACCGGCCGCCGTCAGCTCCTCGCGGGCGATCGCGTCGGCCTCGCGCAGCAGGTCGAGGCGCTCCTTGGTGACCTCGCCGACGATGCGGATCCCCAGACCGGGGCCGGGGAACGGCTGGCGCTGGACGATCTCCTCCGGGAGACCGAGCTCCTGGCCGACCATCCGGACCTCATCCTTGAACAGCTGGCGCAGCGGCTCGACGAGCTCGAACTCGATGTCGTCGGGCAGCCCGCCCACGTTGTGGTGCGACTTGATGTTCGCGGTGCCGGTGCCACCGCCGGACTCGACCACGTCCGGGTAGAGCGTGCCCTGCACGAGGAACGCGACGTCCTCGCCCTCCGCGCCGGCCTCGGCGACGATCTCCGCCTGGGCCTGCTCGAAGACACGGATGAACTCGCGGCCGATGATCTTCCGCTTCTCCTCGGGGTCGGAGACCCCGGCGAGGGCGTTCAGGAAGCGCTCCTGGGCGTCGACGACCTTCAGCTGTACGCCGGTGGCCGCGACGAAGTCCTTCTCGACCTGCTCGGTCTCGCCCTTGCGCATCAGACCGTGGTCGACGTACACGCAGGTGAGCTGGTCGCCGATGGCCTTCTGCACGAGCGCCGCCGCGACGGCGGAGTCGACGCCGCCGGACAGGCCGCAGATGGCGCGCTTGGTGCCGACCTGCGCCTGGATGGCAGCGATCTGCTCCTCGACGACGTTGTGCGTGGTCCAGTCGGGCTCGATGCCCGCGCCCCGGTAGAGGAAGTGCTCCAGGACCTGCTGGCCGTGCGTGGAGTGCATCACCTCGGGGTGGTACTGCACGCCGTACAGCTTCTTCTCGTCGTTCTCGAAGGCGGCGACCGGCACGACGTCCGTGGACGCGGTGACGGTGAAGCCCTCGGGGGCGGCCGAGCAGGCGTCGCCGTGCGACATCCACACCGACTGCTCGGTGGGGGTGCCCTCGAAGAGGGTGGAGCCGGCCTTGGAGACGGCGAGAGGGGTACGGCCGTACTCGCGCGCACCGTTGTCGTCGACGGCGCCGCCGAGCGTCGTGGCCATCAGCTGGAAGCCGTAGCACATGCCGAAGACGGGGACACCGGCCTCGAAGATCTCACGGTCGAGGGTCGGGGCGCCCTCGGCGTACACGGAGGACGGGCCGCCGGAGAGGATGATCGCCTTGGGGTTCTTGGCCAGCATCTCCGCCACCGGCATGGTGCTGGGGACGATCTCGCTGTAGACGCGGGCCTCACGGACACGACGGGCGATGAGCTGGGCGTACTGCGCGCCGAAGTCGACAACGAGGACGGCGTCGGGGGCGGCGGGGGGCACTGCTGGCACGGGGCGGCCTTCCGGCGGTGAAGGGTGTCGGGACTGTCAATTCTAACGGGGACGCGGCATTCCCCTTGTCTCACCATCCGAACCCGGCTCCGGCCGCCCGCCCGCGCCGGGCATACTGAATCCATGCACGAGCAGCTGAGCTTCCTCTTTACCTATGGCATCCGGTCCGACCGGTGCCATGGTCGAGCTGCTTGAGCTACTGACAAGCGACTTCACAGGCGCCCCGGGCCGACAAGGCCCGGGGCGCTCTGTCATTCCCGGACCTGGTCGCCCCCGGGGGGCCGTACCCCTTCACCCCAGGAGATACGGACATGAGCACCGCCACCGCCACCACCGCCCCGACTGCCACGGCCGGGAAGACGACCGCCGCCGAGAAGACCGGCGCCCGCACCGACGCGGCCGCGGACCTGATCGGCAATGCCCGGGAGCGCATCGACTCGCTCGACGACAGGATCATCGGTCTCATCCAGGAACGGATGGCCGTCTCGGCCGTCATCCAGGAGGCACGCATCACCTCGGGCGGGCGCCGCGTGAACCTGTCGCGCGAGATGGAGGTCCTCGCCCACTACAGCGACGCTCTCGGCAAGCCCGGCACGGCGCTCGCGATGACGATGCTGGAGCTGTGCCGGGGCCGTATCTGAAGCCGTGCCCGAGGCCGCGCCCCGGGCCGTATCTGCGTTCGGGCGCATCCTCACCCGTACGGCGCGTGACCGGGCCCCGCGGGGATTCGTTGGTCCCGTTGTCCGCACCAGCCAGGGGCGGGCGCGCAGGAAAGAACCACGCGTGGCTCCGCCGGGGCGTGCGGCGTACTGCACGTGCGCCGTGGGACCTCTCCCCGGCGCGCGTGACCGGTCGGCAGGGGACAGCAGCCCGGTCACCCGAGGCGGGGGGGTGCGGGGGCGCCCCGGACCCCCCCGCCCAGTACCCCGCCCCCCCCCCCCCGGCCGGGCGCGGGGGGGTGGTCGAAAAAGTTTGGGAGGTGGCAGCACAAACCCCACCAAGCAAAAACA
>NZ_JBSHNE010000009.1:43326-184708 GCF_053646035.1 Streptomyces sp. NPDC055287
GGGGTGGGGGCCCCGCGCTCGGCCCGGGGCCCACCTCCCCCGGGGCGGGGGCGGGGGCCTTCGGTGCCCCCCCCCCCCCCCCCGCGGGGGGGGGGGGGCGGGGGCCCCCCCCCCCCCCCCGGCCATGTCCCCGTCCACCCCGCGCCGGGACGGCAGCGGGGATGTCGTCGAAACTGTTGCGCAGGTCGCAGCACATCCCGCACGATGCAAAGACAGCCCCCGCCCTTCCGGACGGTCGCTGCCACGGGTCCGACACCACCCGGGCGCGCCCTTCGCGCGCTCCCTCGCACAAGCCAGCGGCGCACCCCCCGGCGCCGCCCCGCGGCACCGGCGCTGCCCTGACGCCGGTGCTGACGGCCAGGGGCCCCGCGGATCTCCCCCCGTCCGCGGGGCCCTTCGCTTTGCCCGGAGGGTGCGGGCGGGCAGCCGATGACCGCGTGTGACGCAAGCCACATGAGAAACCCGTGAGATTCCGGGCAACCCTTTACGCCGGTCACAGGTCATCCATGCGAACCAACGGCCACCCGTGCACCCCCATTCACGGCGGCCCTCACATCTCGTGCCCCGCCCGCGCGGCACGCCAGACTTTCTGAGGTCTACATGAAGCTTCGCCGCGCCATGGCGATTGCGGCCGCGACGGCCGTCATAGCTCCTGCCGCTTTCCTGGCTGCGCCGGCCGCGCACGCCGAGGGTGACCCCACCTCCGCCACGCAGACGGAGACGACCGACCCGGGCGAGGCGACCGACCCCGGCGCGACGGACCCGGCCCCGGAGACCGACCCGGCCGACGAGACCGACCCGGCCGACGCCGACCCGACCGACGAGAACCCGGAGACGGACCCCGTCACCGACCCGGCGACCGACCCCGTCGACGAGACCGACCCTGCCGACGAGACCGACCCGACCGACGAGGACCCGGAGACGGACCCCGTCACCGACCCGGCGACCGACCCCGTCGACGAGACCGACCCGGCCACGGACCCGGCGGCCGACCCCGACGGTGAGACGGACCCGGACGGCGAGGAGGACCCGGACGGGGAGCCCGAGGAGCCCGGCACCGACCCCGGCGAGGAGGACCCCTCCACCGACCCCGATGAGGGCGAAGAGCCGACCGTGTGCGAGTCCTCCGACCTGGAGCTCGCCGTCAAGGGCCTGCCGGGCAAGATCGCCGCGGGCAGCGGCTGGCGCGAGTTCAGCCTGAACGTCTACAACTCGTCCGAGACGACCGTCTCGCAGATCGACTACTTCGCGGGCGCGTCCTTCGACAAGGACGGCTCGGAGCTCCTCAAGTCCCGTCACGTCACGCTGCAGGCCTTCAACGAGGAGACCAAGAACTGGGAAGACCTCGTCGACCCGGAGGGCAACGTCGTCGGTTACGTCGGTCAGTCCGACGAGATCAAGCCGGGCTACGAGGTCGACATCCCGATGCGGATCAACGTGAAGGCCGACGCGCCCGCCGGCGCCGCCTTCACCCTCGGCGCCGGTCTCTACATCGGTGACGAGGACTGCTTCGGCTTCGCCGACATCGCGTACCGGTTCGAGATCGTCAAGGCCGGCACCGACACCGACGGCACCAAGCCCCAGGAGGGCGGCAAGGCCCCGGTCCCGAGCGAGAAGCCGGCCCAGAGCACGGCCCCGGCCGTGACCGGCAGCCTCGCCGAGACCGGTTCCTCGTCCGCGATGCCGATGTTCGCCCTCGTGGGCGGTGCGGCCGTGGCGCTCGGCGCCGGTGCGATGTTCGTCGTACGCCGCCGCAACGCCGGTTCCGAGGCGTGACATCGCCGAGGACGGTGACCCGGTGACACACCGGTAGAGCCGGCAAGAGGGGCTGCACTCGGAGGGGAGTGCAGCCCCTCTTGCCTGCCCGCCTACTTCTTGGGCGGGACCGCAGGCATGCCGAGGAAGGGCAGTTTCAGCGCGCCGAAGGCGTCCTTCGGCACCGCGGGCGCCTTCGGCTCGACCGCCGCGAGCCGCTCGTACACCGCGTCCTGTGCCGGGCGCACGTCCGGCTCGCCCTTGTTGGGCCAGTACGACATGGCCCGTTCCGCCTGCGCGGTGATCGTCAGGGACGGGTTGACGCCCAGGTTGGCGGATACCGCCGAGCCGTCCACGACCGAGATGCCCGGGTGCCCATACAGCCGGTGGTAGGGGTCGATGACGCCCTTCTCGGGAGAGGCCCCGATCGGGCAGCCGCCGAGGAAGTGCGCGGTCAGCGGCGTACCCATGAGCTCGCCGACGTTGCTGCCCGCGAAGCCGTTGATCTCGTCGGCGAGGATCGTCGCGGCGCGCGCCGCCTCGGGGATCTGCTTCGGGTTGGGGGCGCCGTGGCCCTGGCGGGCGGTGAGCAGACCCTTTCCGATGCCGCCGGGCTTGCGGTACGTCGTCAGGGAGTTGTCCAGCGACTGCATGACCAGGCCGATGATGGTCTTCTCCGACCAACGGTGGTTGGAGAGCGACCGCACGGTCAGCAGCGGATGCCGGACGACGTTGCCGAGCCAGCCCAGTGCGCGCGGGAACTTGTCGGCGTACGGCACCTGGATGACGGACATCGCGCCCATCGCGTTGGAGCCCTTGCCGTAACGAACCGGTTCGATGTGCGTGTTGGCGTCGGGGTGGATCGACGACGTGATGGCGACGCCCCGTGTGAAGTCGGCCTTCGGCGCGCCGTGCTTCTTGCGGTAGCGGCGGTCGGTGGTCTGCGAGCCGACGAGGGCCTCGGAGTTGGTCCGGGTCAGTTCGCCGAGCTTCGCGGAGACGCGGGGCAGGTCGCCGCGGTCCTTCATGGTGTGCAGGAGCGTCTGTGTGCCGTACGTACCGGCGGCGACGACCACCTGGCGGGCCCGCAGCGTGCGCGGCTCGGCCTTGCGGCGGCCGTCGGTGGGGACGGTGGCGACGCGGTAACCGCCGTCCGGGTGCTCGGCGAGGCCCACGACGGACGTCATCGGGTGGACGGCGGCGCCGGCCTTCTCCGCGAGGTAGAGGTAGTTCTCGTTGAGGGTGTTCTTCGCTCCGTGCCGGCAGCCGGTCATGCACTCGCCGCACTCGGTGCAGGCTCTGCGGGACGGGCCGGCGCCGCCGAAATACGGGTCGGGAACTTCCGCTCCGGGACGGGCCGTTGTATCACCGTCGGCGTCCTTGCCGTCGCCGTAGAAGACACCGACGGGTGCCATGTGGAACGTGTCGCCCACTCCCATGGCCTCGGCGGTCGCCTTCAGGTGTACGTCGGACGGCGTCATCGTCGGGTTCAGGCGCACCCCCAGCATGCGCTTGGCCTGGTCGTAGTACGGCGCGAGTTCGTCCTGCCAGTCGGTGATGTCCGCCCACTGCTGGTCCTGGAAGAAGGGCGCCGGGGGGACGTACAGCGTGTTGGCGTAGTTGAGGGAGCCCCCGCCCACACCCGCGCCCGCCAGGACCATGACGTTCCCGAGCAGGTGCACGCGCTGTATGCCGAAGAGGCCGAGCGCGGGTGCCCACAGGTAGTTCTTGATGTCCCAGGAGGTCTTGGGCAGGGTCTCGCGGGTGAAGCGGCGGCCCGCTTCCAGCACGCCGACCCGATAGCCCTTCTCCGTCAGGCGCAGCGCGGAGACGGACCCGCCGAATCCGGACCCGACGACGATGACGTCGTAGTCGTACGCGCGGTCGTCGTCGCGCGCGCAATCGTCCGCAGCCTCCTGGCTGTGGACAGAGCTCTCCTGTGACATTGGCGCTCCTCGTTGAAAGACCTGGAATCAGCGGAAACGCAGAACCTTGAGCGCCTTCAGGCTGGTGCTCATGAACGCCGCGTACTTCTCGTCGTCCATGCCGAAGGACGGGGCCATCGGGATCAGCCGCTGATGGGCGACGGTCTGGGCCTCGGTGTACTTGAGGATGCCCTCGGAGCCGTGCCGGCGGCCGAGGCCGGATTCCTTCATGCCGCCCATCGGCGCCTGGACACTTCCGTACGCCGGGGCGTAGCCCTCGTTGATGTTGACCGTGCCGGTGCGCAGCCGGGCGGCGATGGCGTGCCCGCGCTTGCCGTTCTTGGTCCAGACGCTCGAATTGAGGCCGTACGCCGTGGCATTGGCCTGCGCCACGGCCTCGTCCTCGTCGGTGAACCGGTAGATGGAGACGACCGGGCCGAACGTTTCCTCGGCGCACACCGCCATCGGCGCCTCGACGCCGTCCAGGATGGTCGGCTCGAAGAAGAGCGGGCCGATGTCGGGGCGGGCGACACCGCCCGCGACGAGGGTGGCGCCCTTGGCGACGGCCTCTTCGACGTGGCGCTTGACGTTCTCCAGCTGGCGCTCGCCGACGAGCGAGCCCATGTCGGCGCCGTACGCGAGGGACGTGCCGAGGCGCATCGCCTTCGTACGGGCCGCGAACCGGGCGACGAAGTCGTCGGCGATCGACTCGTGGACGTACAGCCGCTCGATAGAGATGCACAGCTGTCCGGCGGAGGAGAAGCAGGCGCGGACGGCGCCCGCCGCGGCCTTCTCGACGTCGGCGTCCTCGAGGACCAGCATGGCGTTCTTGCCGCCGAGTTCGAGGGATACGCCGATGAGGCGGGCCGCGGCGCCCTGGGCGACCTCGCGGCCGGTGCGGGTGGAGCCGGTGAAGGAGACGTAGTCGGCGTGCTTGACGATTTCGGGGCCGACGACCGGGCCGTCACCGAGGACGACCTGGAAGACCTCGGCGGGAAGACCGGCCTCGACGAGGAGGTCGCGGGCCCACAGGGCGGTCAGGGCGGTCTCGGTGTCGGGCTTCATCACGACGGCGTTGCCGGAGACGAAGGCGGGCAGCGCGTCGCCGATCGACAGCTCGAAGGGGTAGTTCCACGGGGCTATCTGGCCGACGACACCGCGCGGCTGACGCAGCTCGGTGACCTTCGTCAGCGTCGGGATCGCGCCGGTGCGCCGCTTGGGCCTGAGGTACGAGGCGGCCTTGCGGCCGTAGTGGCGGGCGGCTATGGCGACGGCCTGGATCTCCTCGTGCGCGTGCAGGCGGGCCTTGCCGGTCTCCAGCTGTATGAGGTCGAGGACCTCGGCCTGGCGCTCGAGGA
The DNA here is from genome assembly GCF_053646035.1 of Streptomyces sp. NPDC055287. Lineage (NCBI taxonomy): Bacteria > Bacillati > Actinomycetota > Actinomycetes > Kitasatosporales > Streptomycetaceae > Streptomyces > Streptomyces sp. NPDC055287. The sequence continues at coordinate 48,365 of NZ_JBSHNE010000009.1, forward strand.
CCAGGTCGTGGAAGCGCAGCAGGATCGCGGCGCGCTGTCGTACGGGTACGGCAGCCCAGACGGGCTGGGCGGCGCGCGCCCGCTCGAAAGCGGTGGCGACGTCCTCCGGGGTGGACTCAGGCAGGTCGGCCAGCTTCTCGCCGGTGAAGGGCGTGTGGTTGGCGGTGCGGCCGGAGCCGACCACGTCACGCGTGAGCTGGGCGACCACCTCGGGGGTGACCACGTCGGCCGCCGTGCGCGCACCTGCGGGGGCGGCGGCGATGGGGTTCGTACCGAGGGCGGCTGCGGGGGCCTGCGAGTCCGTCATGAGGGCGAGAGTAAGCCTCCCGCGAGCCTTTTGGTACCCGTCGGTAACGCCTTTTCACCAGCCCCACACCACCGCGCCAGTGTTCACTGGCAAATAAGCCCTGATCAGGGGCTTGTGCCCGACCTCGGAGCCGGTACGCGGCCTATCCGCGCGCGAACGAGTCGAGGGCGGTGTCGAAGTGCCGCTTGCCGTCGTCCTGCCTGCCGACCGGCGCCGAGACCCACACGTCGTACATCAGACCGCCCTCCTCCCAGCACAGGTCGTACGTGTGCCGGTCCTCGTCACCCGGCTCGTAGCCGCCTTGGCCGAACTCCCACAGCGCGGCCGCCAGTCCGTTGTGCGTGGTCGGGGTGACCTTGCCGGCGCGGTATCCGGGGCGGGTGTCCGGGCCCTTCGCGTGCGCCCGCCGCATCGCGCCGAGCGGGCCGCCCGGCACGGGGCTCTGCTGGCGTACGCCGATCCTGATGCTCCTGTCCGGCGACATGTACAGGACCAGGCTGTCGTCGGCCGAGCGGTTGTAGCCCTCGGGTACGGCCAGCGTGAAACCCGCCGGGTCACTCACCCTGCGGTAACCGGGCGGCGACGTGCGGGCCGGGTCGGCCGTACCGGTCGGGGCGGGCCCTCCCCCGCCGGGGCGCGTCGACACCGTCGAGGTGACGGTGCGGGTGGGCGCGGCGTCCGTACGGCCGCCGCCCCGGCTGTCGCGGTCGCCGTCACTGCCGCGCAGGAACAGCGTCGCTGTCGCCGCCCCCGCTCCCGCCATCACGGCGACGAGAACGCTCGCGACGAGCGCGCCCCGGACACCGCCGGCTCGGGGCCGCGCCGCCCCGGGCGCCAGGGGGACGTGCGACTGGGTGGCCGGGCCGGGCGCCGCGGCCTCGGGGGCGATGCCGGTCGCGAGGAACGCGAGGAGCAGCCGCTCCGCCTCGGCCGCGCCGAGTCTGCGCTCCGGATCGCGCTCCAGGAGGCGTTGTACGACGGGAAGCAGCGGGCCCGCGGCGGCGGGCGACACGATCGGGTCGTGCATGACGGCGCACAGGACGCCGCCGAGCGAGTCGCGGTGAAAAGGGGATTCGCCGCTCACCGCCGTGCACAGCAGCACGCCGAGCGACCACAGGTCCGAGGCCGGGCCGGCGGGGCCGCCCTCCATGCGCTCGGGAGCGGTGTATTCGGGAGAGCCGACGAAGGCCCCGGGATCAGTGATCGTCGTACCGCCGTCGAGCCGGGCGATCCCGAAGTCGGTGAGAACGACGCGGCCGCTGCCCGCCTCCAGCAGCACGTTGTCGGGCTTGAGGTCGCGGTGCAGCACGCCGCGCTCATGGGCCAGGCGGAGCGCGCCGACCAGCGCGAGTCCGATCCGCGCCGCCTCGCGGACACCGACCGGCCCGTCGGCGGCGATCCGGTCCGCGAGCGAGTCGCCGTCGATCCGCTCCATGATGATGTACGAGAGTCCGGTGCCGGCGTCCTCGACGATGTCGTGGACGACGATCACATGCGGGTGGACCAGCTGGGCCAAGGTCCTGGCCTCACGCAGCGCCCGCTCCCGCCGCAACTGCGTGTCGGCGGTGGGGACACCGGGTTCGTCGCCGCCGAAGTGGAGCTCCTTCACGGCGACCTGCCGGCCGAGCAGCTCGTCGGTCGCCTGCCAGACGGTCCCCATGCCGCCGCGCCCCAGCCGGTCGCCGAGACGGTACCGCCCGGCGACAAGGCGTTCGCCGCCCCCGGTCCCGCCGGTCATCGCGTGTGAGTGGTCCACGTCTCCTGTCCTGCCCCGCGTCTACGAGCCCCAAGGGCTGCTCAGCCGCCTGTCACCCGGTAGGCCGCCGTGGCCTGTTCGTAGACCTCGGTGATCTTGTCGCGCTGGGCCTCCGGGCCGATCACCTGGACGACGTGGTAGCGATCGCCGACGATCATCGCGAGGTTACGGACGTACACATCGCGCCCACTGCTGTCCTGCCAGGTGAACTGCCCTTCCGCCATGGCTTGCCGGCCGACGTCGATGCGGCGCAGACCGTTCTGGGTCGACCAGGAGGAGTCCCTGACCGGCTGGAGTTCGCGCTCCTTCTTCAGCTGGTAGTCCATCGGGTCGCTGCCGTGCTCCTTGACGGAGTCACGGCCAGGGACGACCAGCAGCTCGAAACCGCTGCCGCGGTAACGGACCTGCCCGGCGTCGTTGAGCGGCCGCCGCTCCCAGTCCTTGTCGACGGCGACCTGGAATCCCTCGGGGTCCTTGCGGACCTCGTACCCCTTGGCGACATCGGTGGCCGGGACGGAGGTCTGCGGCTGCTGGGAGCCGGGCGTCTTCTGCGGGGGCGGCGGTCTGGACTCCGTCCCGGCGGAGGGGCCCGGCGTGGCGGGTGCGCCGGTGCTCCGGCTGTCGCCCGCGTTCTTGGGGGCGCCCTGGCTTCCGTCCTGGCTTCCGTCCTGCTCACCGGCCTTCGGCATGAAGACCAGCGCATAGACGAGGGCGGCGGTCAGGCAGAGAAGGATCAGGAGGAGGAGCGTACGCCCGAGTGAGCGTGGGCCGCCGCGCTGCTTCTTCTGGATCCGCGGCTCCTTGATCCGCGGCTCCCGGGGAGGCCGCGGCTCGCGCTGCTCCCCTTTGGCACCGGCCCTGCTCTTCTTGTGCCGGTGGCGGCCGTGCACGTCGGACGACCCACCGCGGCGCTTGCGCACGAGCTCGCCGCGGCGGCGCACGATGGGCAGGCGCGCGGCGTCGACGGACGGCAGCGGCACGATGTCCGCACCGGCCTCCGGCTCGGGCGCGGACCGTACGAGCGAACGCAGCCAGCCGCGCAGCTCCTCGAAGTCGGGCCGTTCGGTGGGGTCCTGACGCAGCAGCGACTCGACGACGGGCCGCAGCGGGCCGCACTCCTCGGCGAAGGCGGGCGGCTCGGCGCAGACGAGCTGCACCAGCTCTATGGCGCTCTCCTCGGGGTACGGGGCGTGGCCCTGCACGGTACGGAAGAGGAGCGCGCCCAGGGCCCAGAGGTCGGTCGAGGGGCCGATGGGCGGGGCGAGCTGCCAGTTCTCGTGGACGGACCCGGCCTGCTCGGGCGCCCAGCGCTCGGTGACGGCGCCGACGACGGCGATCCGCGCCTGCCGGGCACGCTCCGCGGCCAGCGGATTGGCGGGCCCCCGGTAGACGGGAACCCCGCTGTGCCCGCCCTGCGCGTCCTGTCCGGCCTGGCCACTCGCCACTACCTCGTCCCAGCTCCGGGCCGGGGGCCGGCCCTGGTCCGGCTCCGGCTGCGGGCCAGGGCCGCGTCGCAGGCCGTCGGCGCGCATTCCGTCGCCCGCGGGCGAGCGGGGCACCGCGCCGTGCCAGGAGTCGTCGAAGTCGGCGGCGCCGGGCGGGCGCCGACTGCCGGCCGCGGCTCCGGGCGCTCCCGGGGCGGTGGCGGGTGCGCCGCCGGGGCCGGAGTGCCAGCCGCTCGCGGTGCCGGGCTTGCCGGGGCGGGTGTCGTCCTGCCAGGTGCCGGCGGGCCCGGGGTGACCGGCGGGCCCGGGGGCGGAGGCGGGGGCGGAGGCCGGGGCGGTGTCGACGTACGGGCTGATCGCGCGCGGGCCCCCGGCCGGACGTGGGACCGGGAGCGGGCCCGTGCCCCCCGGGCGCTGCTCCTCGTTGACGCGCGCCGCCGCACGGGCTCCGGCGCGGTACGCCGCGATGGCGCCGGCGCGCGCGGCGCGGACCTCGGCGGCGGGGTTTCCGCCGCCGGCGGGCAGGGCGGTACGCACACCGGCGCCGGGCGCGGGAGCGGGAGCCGCGTCGTACTGCGCCGCCGTCTCGCGCCCCGGGACCGGGACGGCGGCGCCCCAACCGCCGCCGTCCTCCTCCGCGTCCGCCGCCGCGTCCGGCGGCACGGGAACGGGTGCGTATCCGCAGAGCGCCTCCTCGGCCGCCCCGGCCGCGAGGCCGGTCAGGACGATGCGGCCGTCGTCGCAGACGAGCACGGTGCGGACGGTAATGTTCCGGTGGGTCCAGCCGTGCGCGTGCAGCACGCGCAGAGCGGTCAGTACGTCGGCAGCTATTTCCGCGGCCCGGTAGGGATTCAGCGGCTTCTCGGCGAGCAGCGCCGCGAGCGGCCGGGCCGCCACCAGTTCACTCACTATCCACAACGAGCCGCCCTCGGCGAAGACGTCGAAGACCTGGTCCAGCCTCGGGTGGTCGGGGATCTGCGCGGCGGCCTGCGCCGCCTCGATGGCCCGTCGCACGGCGGGATCGGCCGGCCGCCGGGTCGCACGTCCGGGCGCGCGCCGCTGGGCCGCCCCGCCTCCGCCCTCGCCGTCCAGGAACTCGGCGTCCACGACCTCGGGTAACGGGACCTGGCGGACCAGGACCTCCTGACCGCTGTACGTGTCGAACGCCCTGGTCTCGACGAGTTCGTACGCATCGGAAGGCGGCAACGGAAGGCGGTAGCGGTCGGCAAGCACCCGACCCGCATAGTCGTCCACGACGCCTCCCCAGAGCGCGCTGTACCCCTGACTCGGTGACCGCACCAAGTCGTCAATTCCGGTCGCGTACGGTCAGTCCACGAGCTCTCACGATACGTGGCCGAACGCGGCCGCGCCGCCGGGTCTCGCCAACCCGGCGGTTCCGTGCGTCAGTCCTTCGGCTTGAACGTGGCGTGCGCGGTCTCCCGCAGGGTCCGGCACTCGTCGCCGTTCCACTCGCTCGCCTTGCAGCTCACCATGATCGAGTAACCGCGGCCCGCGTCCACCTTGAAGCCCCGGTTGAGGACGTGCACGCGCATCCCCGCTTCGTCGCGCTCGAACTCCCAGTCGGCGGTGGTGGGGTAGCCGTTGTAGTCGACGGGCCGTATCCCCAGGTGCTTGTAGTTCCTGCTGGCCGCGTCGGTACCCACGACGGCGGCCGCCCAGGCCGCCTTCGCGTCGTCCTTGGGGCTGGCATTGAAGTCGACCTGAACGCGCGGGTATCCGCCGTTCTCGTTGTAGATGCCGCCGGAGTTCGAGCCCGCTATCCCATTCCGCTCAAAACCCTTGGGCATCGCCATCGTGAAGCGGAACCGGTCGTCGCTGACCTTCACGTACCCTTCGGGCAGCCCGCCGCTCTTCGGCGGGTCGTCCGTCTTGGAGTCGTCCGCGTCGCCCTGGCCCTCGTCGTCGCCGCCACCGGTGTCCTTGCCGGAGTCGTCGCCCTGGCCGTCGTCCTGGCCCTGGCCCTGACCGGGGTCCTGGCCCTGGCCCTTCCCGCCGTCCGCTGCCTTGCCCTTGTCCGCGTCGCCCTTGGCGTCGCCGCCGGCGGTGGTGCCGCTCGAAGCGGACGTACCGTCCTTGGACTTGCCCTGCGGGCTGTCGTCCTCGCCACCACTCAGCGCGACAGCGAGCACGGTGCCGAGCACCGCGAGCGCGGCGACGACCGCCACTATCACCAGCGTGCGACGCGGTACGACATCGGTGAGCGAGGCGCGCGCCGGTGACCTCGGGTCCGCCCCGGACATCGACTGGCGCGCCTGGGCAGCCTGCTTCTGCTTGGCGGTCTGGGCCGCCGCCGCGTTGCGTACGGACTTCAGCGCACCCCGCACCCGCTCGCTCGCGGCCGGGCCCTCGCCCGCCCCCGCGGCGCTCTTGGCCGGGCGCACCTCGCCGAGCACGTCGTCGGGTACCGGCGGCAGGGCCACCACCCGCGTCGCCTCCGGCGACGGTTCGGGCTCGGCCGGCTTGTCGGGCAGGTTGATCACGTCATTGAGGAGCGCCCGGGCACCCGCCTCGTCGAGCCGCTGGTCGGGGTCCTTGGCCAACAGGCCGTAGATGACCTCTTCCAGCGGGCCCGCGTTCTTGGGCGGGTCGAGCGGCTCGGTCATCACGGCCGTGAGGGTCGCGATCGCCGACCCCTTGTCGTACGGCGGAGTGCCCTCCACCGACGCGTACAGCAGACCGCCCAGCGACCACAGGTCGGCGGCCGGGCCCGGCTTGTGACCACGCGCCCGCTCCGGCGAGATGTACGAGGGCGCGCCCACCAGCATGCCGGTCGACGTGATCGACGGGTCGCCCTCGACCTGCGCGATGCCGAAGTCGGTCAGCACGACCCGGCCGTCCTCGGAGATCAGGACGTTGGACGGTTTCACGTCGCGGTGCAGGATGCCCTCGCGGTGCGCGGAGCGCAGGACGTCGAGGATCGCGAGGCCGACCTCGGCGGCGCGACGGGGCGTCAGCAGCCCGTCCTGACGCACGACGTCGGCCAGCGACTTGCCCTCGATGAGCTCCATGACGATCCACGGCCGGTCGTCCTCGTCCACGACGTCGTAGACGGTCACGGCGCCGTTGTTGCGGATCCGGGCGATCGCCTTGGCCTCACGCAGCGTGCGCGTGATGAGGCGGCGCTTCTCCTCTTCGTCGATGCTCGTGGGGAAGCGCAGTTCCTTCACTGCGACCGTGCGGCCCAGCGTCTCGTCGACCGCGCGCCAGACCGTACCCATGCCGCCCCGGCCGAGCACCGCCCCGAGCCGGTACCGCCCAGCGAGAAGACGCCCCTTGGGGTCCTTGGACTGCTCCGCCTCCGACATGCGTCCCCTCTGCGATCCCTGATCTTCGCCCGCGATGGCTGCGTTCCAGGGTGATGCAGTAACACGCCCTGGCAGAGCCTTCATTGTCCCTCACCGCGCGACCGATCGTGGTCCCGGGTCGCCGGGGCCTTTCGGCCGACCGAACAAAAGGGACCATGCGCAGGTCACAGCAGTGTCAGGACCACTCCGCCGAACCTCCCCGCAGTCCGGCCGAGTTCGCGGCATCACGGCCAGTCACTGGATCGGCGCGATGTCCGGCGCCCCCAGCCGCGCCGCGTCGGCCGTCAGATCGTCCGGCTGGCGCTGCGATTCCCGCTCGGCCTCGACCCGCTTCTCGTAGTGCTCGACCTCCTTCTCGATCTGTCCCTTGTCCCACCCGAGCACCGGCGCCATCAGCTCCGCGCACTCCCGCGCACTGCGCGTACCCCGGTCGAACGTCTCGATGGAAATACGCGTGCGCCGGGTCAGTACGTCGTCCAGATGCCGCGCTCCTTCGTGCGAAGCGGCGTACACGACCTCCGCCCGCAGGTAGTCGTCCGCACCGCTCAGCGGCTCGCCGAGACGCGGGTCACCGGCGACCAGCTCCAGCAGTTCCTCGGTCAGCGAGCCGTACCGGTTCAACAGGTGTTCCACGCGGACCACATGAAGACCCGTCCGCGCCGCGATCCGCGCCCGCGCGTTCCACAGCGCCCGGTATCCCTCGGCCCCGGCCAGCGGCACGTCCTCCGTCACGCATTCGGCGACCCGCTGGTCGAGCGCGTGCACCGCCTCGTCCACGGCGTCCTTCGCCATCACGCGGTACGTCGTGTATTTGCCGCCCGCGACCACGACGAGCCCGGGCACCGGGTGCGCCACCGTGTGCTCGCGGGAGAGTTTGCTGGTGGCGTCCGACTCCCCGGCCAGCAGCGGCCGCAGGCCGGCGTACACGCCCTGCACGTCGTCACGCGTCAGCGGCACCGCGAGCACCGAGTTCACGTGCTCCAGCAGATAGTCGATGTCCGCGCTGGACGCCGCCGGATGCGCCTTGTCGAGGTCCCAGTCGGTGTCGGTGGTACCCACGATCCAGTGCCGGCCCCACGGGATGACGAACAGCACCGACTTCTCGGTCCGCAGGATCAGTCCGGTCGACGAATGAATGCGGTCCTTCGGCACGACCAGGTGAATGCCCTTGGACGCCCGAACGTGGAACTGTCCGCGCTCCCCGATCAGCGCCTGGGTGTCGTCCGTCCACACCCCGGTCGCGTTGACGACCTGCTTCGCCCTGACCTCGTACTCCCCGCCGCCCTCCACATCCTGAACCCGCGCCCCCACGACCCGCTCGCCCTCCCGCAGGAACCCGATCACCCGGGCGCGGTTGGCGACCTGCGCGCCGTACTGCGAGGCCGTGCGCACCAGCGTCGTCACATAGCGCGCGTCGTCCATCTGGGCGTCGTAGTACTGCAACGCGCCGACCAGGGCGTCCTTCTTCAGTGCGGGCGCGACCCGCAGGGCCCGCTTGCGCGAGAGGTGACGGTGCATCGGCAGCCCGCGTCCGTGGCCGGAGGACACCGACATCGCGTCGTACAGCGCCACGCCCGATCCGGCGTACCACCGCTCCCAACCCTTGCCCTGGAGCGGATAGAGGAACGGAACGGGCTTGACCAGATGCGGCGCGAGCCGTTCGAGCAGCAGTCCGCGTTCCTTCAGCGCTTCCCGTACGAGCGCGAAGTCGAGCATCTCCAGATAGCGCAGCCCGCCGTGGATGAGCTTGCTCGACCGGCTCGACGTGCCCGAGGCCCAGTCCCGCGCCTCGACCAGTCCGGTCGACAGGCCGCGCGTGACGGCGTCGAGAGCCGTCCCCGCACCGACCACCCCCGCGCCCACGACCAGCACGTCCAGTTCACGCTCGGCCATCGCCGCGAGCGCCTCGGCGCGCTCGGCGGGTCCCAGTGTCGCTGTCCTCACTGCTGCCTCCCGTAGTGGTCGGGGTGGCCGGGATCACATCCCTGCCCTCCTCGATTCTGTCTGTGCCGCCCGTCTTCAGCCACCGCCTGTGGACAACACTCCCGCACCCCGACCTCACACAATGCCGCATAACGGTCATATTTACGCTTAGTCTGACAGTGCGCTCGCTCGAACTGTCCACAGGGCTTGCGCGTTGCCTCCCCTCCGGCTATTGGGAAGGACGGCCCACCGCCATGCCCGCAGATCTCGCCGTCATCGGACTCGGCCATCTCGGCCTGCCCCTCGCCCAGGCCGCGGTCGCCTCCGGCATCAACACCATCGGCTACGACACCGACCCCCGCCGTCTCACGGACCTGGCCGCGGGGCGCGCCCCGGGCGACGGCTCCCTCACCGCCGCCGACCTGCGCCGCATGCTGGCGGGCGGATTCCGTACCGTCAGAGCCCCGGCCGAGCTGGGCCGGGTCCGTACCGCCGTCATCTGTGCCCCCACCCCGCTCGGCGCCGACCGTACGCTCGACCTGAGCGCCGTCGGCGACGCCGCCAGAACCCTGGCGGCGCAGCTGCGCCCGCACACCACCGTGCTGCTCGAATCCGCCGCGTACCCCGGCACCACGGAAGAATTCCTGCGCCCCATCCTCGAAGAGGGCTCGGGACTCCGCGCGGGCCGCGACTTCCACCTCGCGTACTCCCCCAGTCGGGTGGATCCGGGCAGCCGGCTGCCCAGTTACGCCGCTACCCCGCAGGTCATCGGCGGCCTCACCCCCGCCTGCACCGAGTCGGCCGCCGCCTTCTACGGGCGCCTCACCGACAAGGTGGTCCGCGCGCGCGGACCGCGCGAGGCCGAGACCGTCGGCGTACTGGAAACGAACTACCGGCACGTCAACATCGCCCTGGTGAACGAGATGGCCGTACTCTGCCACGACCTCGGCGTCGACCTCTGGGACGTCATCCGCTGCGCCGAGACCAAGCCCTTCGGCTTCCAGGCGTTCCGCCCGGGACCGGGCGTCGGCGGCCACGGCGTCCCCGTCGACCCGAACTACCTCCCGCACAGCAGCCGCACACCCGGCCACCCCCTGCGCATGGTCGGCCTCGCGCAGGAGATCAACGGCCGCATGCCGCAGTACGTCATCCAGCGCTGCGCCACGCTCCTCAACGAGCACGGCAAATCCGCGCGCGGCGCCCGCGTCCTGCTCCTCGGCATCACCTACAAGCCGGACCTCGCCGACCAGCAGGGCTCGCCCGCCCAGGAGATCGCCACCCGGCTGATGGACCTCGGCGCCCAGGTGGGCTACCACGACCCGCACGTCCCCGACTGGCGCGTACGCGACGTCCCGGTCCCCCGCGCGGACTCCCTCTACGAGGCCGCAGCCAACGCCGACCTGACGGTGCTTCTGCAGAACCACCGTACGTACGACCTCCAGGCCCTCGCGGTGAAGGCCCAGCTCCTCCTCGACACCCGGGGCGCGTCCCCGACGGGGGCGAGCCACCGCCTCTGACCGTCCGGGGGGAATTCGAAGCCCGCTGTCGTACGGCACTGCTAGCGTTCGGCGTCACTCGTCGCACGTCCGTGCGCATTTACCGTGTGTCACATCCCTGGGGGGATTCTCACCATGAGCCAGTCCGCACCACCGCCACCCTCCGGCAACCCGTTCGCCGACAACGCCTACCCGCAGGCACCGGCCCCGGCCCCGGCACGCGACAACGTCGTCCTCGGCATCGCGGCCGCCTTCGCCGCCGCGCTCGTCACCGGCGCGATCTACGGCGGCATCATCGGCGCCACCGAGTACCAGATCGGTTTCGCGGCGGTGGGCGTCGGGTACGCCACGGGTCTGGCGGCCGGAAAGGCCGGCGGCCACAACCCCGCCCTCCCGGTCGTGAGCGCGATCCTCTCGCTGGGCGCGGTCTACCTCGGCCAGCTGCTGAGCTTCGCGATCGACCTCGCCGACGCGGTCGGCGTGCCCGAGTTCTTCTTCCAGAACTTCCAGGATCTGACGACGCTCTGGAAGGCGGAAGCAGGACCGATGACCTTCCTCTTCCTGGCCATCGGCGCCTACGCCGCCTTCACGGCCGCCAAGAAGTCCGCCGGCTGACGCAACGGCGGCACGCGAAAAGGCCCGGACCACCGGGTCCGGGCCTCTCACGTACGTGCGTCGGTCCTGTCGGTCAGCGCTTGTGCTCGGCCGGGGAGACCGTCACCTCGACGCGCTGGAACTCCTTGAGCTCGCTGTAACCCGTCGTCGCCATCGAGCGGCGCAGCGCGCCGAACAGGTTCATCGACCCGTCCGGGGTGTGCGACGGGCCGAGGAGGATCTCCTCGGTCGTGCCGACCGCGCCCAGGTCCATGCGCTTTCCGCGCGGCACGTCCTCGTGGACGGCCTCCATGCCCCAGTGGTGGCCACGGCCGGGCGCGTCCGTCGCGCGGGCCAGCGGAGAGCCCATCATCACGGCGTCCGCGCCGCAGGCGATGGCCTTCGGCAGGTCGCCGGACCAGCCCACGCCGCCGTCGGCGATGACGTGCACGTACCGGCCGCCGGACTCGTCCATGTAGTCGCGGCGGGCCGCGGCCACGTCGGCCACCGCGGTCGCCATCGGCACCTGGATGCCCAGCACGTTGCGCGTGGTGTGCGCGGCGCCGCCGCCGAAGCCGACGAGGACGCCGGCCGCGCCGGTGCGCATGAGGTGGAGCGCGGCGGTGTACGTCGCACAGCCGCCCACGATGACCGGGACGTCGAGCTCGTAGATGAACTGCTTGAGGTTCAGCGGCTCGGCGGCGCCCGACACGTGCTCGGCGGAGACCGTGGTCCCGCGGATCACGAAGATGTCGACACCGGCGTCGACGACGGCCTTGGAGAACTCGGCCGTGCGCTGCGGCGACAGCGCGGCGGCGGTGACGACGCCCGAGTCGCGCACCTCCTTGATGCGCTGCCCGATGAGGTCCGCCTGGATGGGGGCGGCGTAGATCTCCTGGAGGCGGCGGGTCGCGGTCTCGTCGTCGAGCTCCGCGATCTCCTGGAGCAGCGGCTCCGGGTCCTCGTACCGCGTCCACAGACCTTCGAGGTTCAGTACGCCCAGACCGCCCAGCTCACCGATGCGGATCGCGGTCTGCGGCGAGACGACGGAGTCCATCGGAGCGGCCAGGAACGGCAGCTCGAAACGATAGGCGTCGATCTGCCAGGCGATCGAGACCTCCTTCGGGTCCCGGGTGCGCCGGCTCGGCACGATGGCGATGTCGTCGAACGCGTACGCCCTGCGGCCGCGCTTGCCGCGCCCGATCTCGATCTCAGTCACGTGTGTGGCCTTTCCCTCTTGGTATGCCGTTCCAGTATCCCCGACACACACGCGAGGGGCGGCCCCGGGAAAGTCCGGGGCCGCCCCTCAGCGTGTACGTGCGAGATTACTTCCTGCTGTAGTTCGGTGCTTCGACCGTCATCTGGATGTCGTGCGGGTGGCTCTCCTTGAGACCCGCCGAGGTGATCCGTACGAACCGGCCGTTCTGCTGAAGCTCCGGAATCGTCCGGCCGCCGACATAGAACATCGACTGGCGCAGGCCGCCCGCGAGCTGGTGCACGACGGCGGACAGCGGACCCCGGTAGGGCACCTGGCCCTCGATGCCCTCGGGCACGAGCTTGTCGTCGGCGCCGACACCCTCCTGGAAGTACCGGTCCTTGGAGTACGACTTGGCCTGGCCGCGGGACTGCATCGCGCCGAGCGAGCCCATGCCGCGGTACGACTTGAACTGCTTGCCGTTGATGAAGAGCAGCTCGCCCGGCGACTCCTCACAGCCGGCGAGCAGCGAGCCGAGCATCACGGTGTCGGCGCCCGCGACGATCGCCTTCGCGATGTCGCCGGAGTACTGGAGGCCGCCGTCGCCGATGACCGGTACGCCGGCCGCCTTCGCGGCGAGCGAGGCCTCGTAGATCGCGGTGACCTGCGGTACGCCGATACCGGCGACGACGCGGGTCGTGCAGATGGAGCCGGGGCCGACGCCGACCTTGATGCCGTCGCAGCCGGCGTCGATGAGCGCCTGGGCGCCGTCGCGGGTGGCGACGTTGCCGCCGATGACGTCGACCGCTGCGTTCGACTTGATCTTGGCGACCATGTCGCCGACCAGCCGGGAGTGACCGTGCGCGGTGTCGACGACGATGAAGTCGACGCCCGCCTCGATGAGGGCCTGGGCCCGCTCGTACGCGTCACCGGCGACACCCACGGCCGCGCCGACGAGCAGCCGGCCCTCGGCGTCCTTCGCGGCGTTCGGGTACTTCTCGGCCTTGACGAAGTCCTTGACCGTGATGAGGCCCTTGAGGATGCCCGCGTCGTCGACCAGCGGAAGCTTCTCGATCTTGTGGCGGCGCAGCAGCTGGACCGCGTCCACGCGCGAGATGCCGACCTTGCCGGTGACGAGCGGCATCGGCGTCATGATCTCGCGGACCTGGCGGGAGCGGTCGGTCTCGAAGGCCATGTCGCGGTTGGTGACGATGCCGAGCAGCTTGCCCGCCGGGTCGGTCACCGGCACGCCGCTGATGCGGAACTTGGCGCACAGCTGGTCGGCCTCACCGAGCGTCGTGTCCGGGCGCACGGTGATCGGGTCGGTCACCATGCCGGACTCGGAGCGCTTGACGAGGTCGACCTGGTTGGCCTGGTCGGCGATCGAGAGGTTGCGGTGCAGCACGCCGACGCCGCCCTGACGGGCCATGGCGATGGCCATGCGGGCCTCGGTGACCTTGTCCATCGCGGCGGACAGCAGCGGGACGTTCACCCGTACGTTCTTCGAGATGTACGAGGAGGTGTCGATCTGGTCGGGGGCCATGTCCGACGCGCCGGGCAGCAGCAGCACGTCGTCGTAGGTCAGCCCGAGCATCGCGAACTTCTCGGGCACTCCATCGACGTTGGCAGTCATGCCTGACACCTTCCCAAATGGTCTTGCTCGGCGCGGATGTCCATGCTAACGGGATCGCGAGGTGTCTCATTCCACGAGCAAGATCACCTGGCGAGTTTGTGCGTTCGCACGGGGCGCGGCCGTCCCCGGAAGCCGGCTACTGCCCGGCGAGCGCGCGCAGGCGGCTGAGGGCGCGGTGCTGCGCGACCCGCACGGCACCGGGCGACATGCCCAGCATCTGTCCGGTCTCCTCGGCGGTCAGCCCGACCGCGACGCGGAGCACCAGCAGCTCGCGCTGTGCCTGGGGAAGATTTGCCAGAAGTTTCTTCGCCCACTCGGCGTCGCTGCTCAGCAGCGCCCGCTCCTCGGGGCCCAGCGAGTCGTCGGGCCGCTCCGGCATCTCGTCGGAGGGCACCGCGGTCGAGCCGGGGTGACGCATGGCGGCGCGCTGGAGGTCGGCGACCTTGTGCGCGGCGATGGCGAAAACGAAGGCCTCGAAGGGGCGGCCGGTGTCCTTGTAGCGCGGCAGCGCCATCAGGACCGCGACGCAGACCTCCTGCGCCAGGTCCTCGACGAAGTGGCGGGCATCACCGGGAAGCCGGCTCAGCCGGGTGCGGCAGTACCGCAGCGCCAGCGGGTGGACGCGGGCCAGCAGATCGTGCGTCGCCTGCTCGTCGCCCTCGACCGCACGTCGGACGAGTGCACCGATCACCGTCGTCTCGTCGTCGCGCATCGGTCCATGGTGCCTTGGCGCCGAGGCATCCGCGGCACCACGCCCGTAGTTGTGCACCGAAGCGTTATGAGCAGGTACGCCGGAACTCATCTCCTGAGCCCTCCCCTCCCGCTCGACCGAATCGTCCCCGAGGAACTCCACCCCTCAAGGATGCGGCATCGGCGGCGGAAAGGGGCACGGGCGTCCCTCACCCCGTCCGCCGGACGGCGGACGGGGATCGCGAGACCCGCGCGGGAACGCACCGGCCCGGTCCTATCGGACCAGGCCCCAGCGGAAGCCGAGCGCGACCGCGTGCGCCCGGTCCGAGGCGCCGAGTTTCTTGAAGAGCCGCCGGGCGTGTGTCTTGACCGTGTCCTCCGAGAGGAAGAGCTCACGGCCGATCTCCGCGTTGGAGCGTCCGTGGCTCATGCCTTCGAGCACCTGGATCTCACGCGCCGTGAGCGTCGGGGCCGCACCCATCTCCGCGGACCGGAGCCGGCGCGGGGCGAGCCGCCAGGTCGGGTCGGCGAGCGCCTGGGTGACGGTCGCCCGCAGTTCTGCGCGCGAAGCGTCCTTGTGCAGGTAGCCGCGGGCGCCGGCGGCGACCGCGAGCGCGACGCCGTCCAGGTCCTCGGCGACCGTGAGCATGATGATCCGGGCGCCCGGGTCTGCGGAGAGCAGCCGTCGCACGGTCTCGACGCCGCCCAGACCGGGCATGCGTACGTCCATCAGAATCAGGTCCGAGCGGTCGGCGCCCCAGCGGCGGAGAACTTCTTCACCGTTGGCCGCTGTCGTCACGCGCTCGACACCGGGCACGGTCGCGACCGCGCGGCGGAGCGCCTCTCGGGCAAGCGGGGAGTCGTCGCAGACGAGGACGGATGTCATGGCCGCCCTCCGCAGCTGATGCGCGTCACCTTGAGCCTCCAGGCTGGTACATATTTCGTCACCTGTGCGATTGACGCTCTCGGACACTTGCCCGATCGCTTGTTCTTTCAACCGCCTCGCACTCTCAACGACGGTCACTCGAAAGAGTTACGGGTCGGACTGGCGCCATCGGCACTCTACGTGAGGGCACGGTCGCACAGAAGCGCATCGGGGGTCGCCATGCCCCGCAAGTAAAGCTATGCCCCATTTAGCGGCTTTTCTTCCGTTTTGCTGGTGTCTGTGGCTAGATTCGCAATGAGTCATATTTACATCTACTTGCACAAGTAGATGCCACCTCACGGTCCAGACGCTCTCGATGCATCGATGCAAGGGGACAAGCAATGGCAGATTTCTCCCGCCTTCCCGGACCCAACGCCGATCTGTGGGACTGGCAGCTGCTCGCAGCGTGTCGCGGGGTGGACAGCTCGCTCTTCTTTCATCCGGAAGGAGAGCGGGGCGCGGCACGGAGTGCGCGTGAGAACTCGGCTAAGGAGGTTTGCATGAGGTGCCCGGTACGCGCGCAATGTGCGGCCCACGCCCTCGCGGTGCGTGAGCCCTACGGCGTATGGGGCGGACTGACCGAGGACGAGCGCGAAGAGCTGATGGGCCGCGCGCGCAACCGTCTCATCGCGGCGTCAACAGGGCCCTCCGCCACACCATCTCCCTGAAGGAACGTTTCTGCGCCGCAGCCGCGCCCGAGGCCGCCCACCCGAGCCGCCACCCGAGCCCTCGAAACAAACCGCGCCGACGACCGCGCCGATCCGGCCGGCCGGACGCGGACCGGCCTCCCTCAGCGGGCCGCAGCCAGCGCCAGCTGGTCGAGCGTGGCCGCCACCGCCGGCACCTGAGCCAGGTCCGGGAGCGTGAGCGCCACGATCTCGCGCCGCACTGCGGGCTCCACCGCCACCGTGCGCGCGCCCTTCGGGCGTACCGACTCCATCGCCAGCTCGGGCAGGACCGCGACCCCCAGGCCGGCACCGACCAGGCCGATCACGGCCGGATAGTCGTCGGTCGCGAAATCGATCCGGGGCGCGAAGCCCGCGCTCTCGCACACCTCGACCAACTGCCTGCGACAGCGCGGGCAGCCGGCGATCCACGGCTCGTCGGCCAGCTCGCCGATGCCGACCTGACCGGCCTCCGCGAGCCGGTGCCCCTCGGGGACCAGGCCGACGAGGCGGTCGGTGAGCAGCGGGCGTACGACCAGATCTTCCCAGTCCTCGGTGGCCCGGCCCGGCCCGTACCGGAAGGCCAGCGCCACGTCGCAGTCGCCCTCGCGCAGCATTTCGACCGAGCGCGGGGGTTCCGCGTCGACCAGTGACACGCGGGTGCCGGGGTGGGCCGCGCGCAGGGCGGCCAGCGCGGTGGGTACGAGCGTGGAGCTACCGCTGGGGAACGACACCAGGCGTACGCGTCCGGCGCGCAGGCCGGCGATGGCGGCGACCTCCTCCTCGGCGGCGGTCAGCCCGGCGAGGATGCCGGCGGCGTGCCGGACGAGGGCCTCGCCCGCCTGGGTGAGACGCATCTCGCGGCCCGTGCGGATGAGGAGTGTGGTTCCCGCGGACAGTTCGAGGGCCTTCATCTGCTGGCTCACGGCGGGCTGGGTGCAGCCGAGTTCGCGCGCGGCGGCGGAGAAGGAGCCGGTGGCGGCCACGGCGCGCAGGACACGGAGATGACGGGCTTCGATCACCCCTCAAGCATAAGCGACGCTTGGGTTTGCGACGGAATATTGGCGAGCGACTTTGGGGCGGGTCCGGTTAGCGTTCGGTCATGAAGCTTCTGACGGTGAATACGGGCCGCGCCGAGGCCCTGGACGGCACCGACGCCCCGAGCGGGACGACCGGGATCCGCAAGCGGGCCGCCGATGGACCCGTACGGGTGGTGGCGCCCGGGCCCAAGGGCATAGGGGCGAGCGGCCTGGTCGGCGACGCGGTGTGCGACACGCGCCACCACGGCGGGAACGACCAGGCGGTGTACGCCTTCGCGCGCGAGGACCTCGACGGCTGGGAGCGCGAACTCGGACGCCTGCTGGCGAACGGGTCGTTCGGCGAGAACCTCACGACGCTCGGGCTCGACGTGAACGGCGCCCTCATCGGTGAACGCTGGCGCGTCGGCTCCGACTTGGTCCTCGAGGTCACCAGCGGCCGCATTCCGTGCCGGACCTTCGCGGACGCCCTCGGCGAGAAGGGGTGGGTCAGGCGCTTCACACGGCAGGCCGCGCCCGGAGCGTACCTGCGGGTGATCGAGCCCGGTGAGATACGGGCGGGCGACGCCATCGAGATCGTGCACCGCCCGAGCCATGACGTCACGGTCGGCGTGCAGTTCCGGTCGGCGACGACGGAACGCCACCTGCTGCCCAGCACGCTCGCGGCCGGGGAGGCGCTGCACCCCGAAGCGCTGGCGGCCGCGCGCAAGTACGTCTCCTGACAGTCCTCGGCCGCAAAGCCTGGCGGGCGGGCGGGATCTCCGGGGCGTTCGCGGGGCACTAACGTGCCCCGCATGACGACTGCACTCATTACAGGGGCGACAGCGGGCATCGGCGCTGCCTTCGCGCGGCGCCTCGCCACGGACGGGCACAACCTGGTGCTGGTGGCCCGCGACACCGAGCGGCTCCAGGAGCAGGCGACAGAGCTGCACGACCTGCACGGGATCGAGGCGGAGGTACTGACGGCCGACCTGTCGACCGAGGCCGGGATCACGTCCGTCGAGGCACGGCTGTCGGACCGCAGGCATCCGGTGGATCTGCTGGTCAACAATGCCGGTTTCGGCAACAAGGGGCGCTTTCTCGAAGTGTCCATGGCCGATGAGCTGACGATGCTGAAGGTCCACTGCGAGGCGGTTCTGCGGCTGACGGCCGCGGCCACGGCGGGTATGAAGGAGCGGGGGCGCGGCGGCGTCGTCAACGTCGCGTCGGTCGCGGCCTTCGTCCCGCGCGGAACGTACGGCGCGTCGAAGGCGTGGGTCGTGCAGTTCACCCAGGGCGCGGCGCGGGACCTGTCGGGAAGCGGGGTGCGGCTGATGGCACTGTGCCCCGGTTTCGTACGTACGGAATTCCATGAGCGGGCCGGGATGGGTACGGACAACATCCCCGGCTGGATGTGGCTCGACGCGGACAAGCTCGTGGCGGCGGCGATGGGTGATCTGGCGCGCGGGAAGACGGTGTCGGTGCCGGACCCGCGTTACAAGGCGCTGATGGGAGCGGTGAAGCTGGCGCCGCGCGGACTGCTGGGAGGGATCAGCTCGAGGACCGGCCGGAAGTACGGCCCTCAGTAGTCCGGTCCTCGAGGCGGAGCTCGGTGGTCGGCCCCTTCTTCCAGGTCACCCGGACGGTGCGGCCGGTGATCCGGATGTCGGCGAGGGTGCTGACGGGGGCGGGGTCCGGTTCGGCGGTCAGTGAGGCGAGGGCGACGAAGAGCGAGCCGTCCGCCGTGGTGCGGCCGTCGAGGGCGGCGGTACGGGTGCGGGGGGCGGCCAGGGTGGAGCCGGTGGCCTGCTCGCGCGCGCCGGTGTAGCCGTGGACCGGGTGGAGCTGAGCGGCCGCCTGCCGGTCGGCGGCCGGGTGGAGCGGGCCGGTCGCCCGGTCGTCGGTGGCCCAGCCGGTCTGGCGTACGCGGGTGCCCTCGGGGGCGCCGGTGACGAGGTGGACGCGGAGTTCGGCGCGGCCGTGGACGGCGGTGGCGGACACGACGCGGATGCCGGGAGCCGGGGTGTGCGCCGAGGCGGCCCAGCCGCGGCCGTTGGCCAGGGGGTGGGCCGGGCCGCGCGTGGTCCAGGCGCCTTCGACGAGCAGCGCGAAGTGGTTGTCGGCGCTGTCGTGGGTCGGTCCGGTGCGGGTGGAGTACGCGAAGCGGGAGTAGCCGGGGTCGTCGCCCGGTTCGACGTGGTTGCTGCCGTGGTTGTGGAGGCGTACGAGACCGTCGGCCGACGTGGACTGGATCAGCATGTTGGGCGGGCCGAGGGTGGTGACGGCGTCCCGCGTCCCGGCGGGCAGCGGCTCCTCCGGGGCGGTCCACACCGGGTGGCCGGCGGGAAGCAGCAGCCCGAGGAAGCCCTTGGCGGCCCAGTAGGGGGAGGCCGGGCCCGAGTAGCTCTGGATGACGGGGTCGTACGGGCCGTGCCAGCCGAGCGTCAGCAGCCCCCGGTCGTCGACCGCGCCCCGGTCGAGGAAGTACCGCAGGGTGCCGGAGGCGAGGCGGCGGGTGGCGCCGGGGGTGAGCGGGGTGTGGCCGGTGAGCGCGCCGAGCCAGGGGGCGGCCGCGGCGGCGAAGCGGTAGGTGAGGGAGCGGCCGTACGGCATGGGGGCGCCGTTGGCGTCGAACATCCTGGTCGCGGCTTCGAGTTGGGCGTGCAGGCGGGGGCCGTAGCGGTCGAGGAGCGGCTGGTCGCCGGCGAGGTGGGCGTGCAGGACGGGATAGAAGTGCAGGGCCCAGGCGTTGTAGTGGTCGAAGGCACGGTTGGGGCCGTCGCTGTACCAGCCGTCGCCGACGTGCCACTCCTCGATGCGGGCGAGAGAGCGGTCGACGGTGGCGCGGGCGCGGTCGGTCTCGATTCCGGTGTCCTGGAGGAATCCGGCGACGGTGAGGCCGAAGAGCCACCAGTTGTTGTCGACGGGGGACGGGGCGAGGGCGGGCAGCAGCCACTCGACGGTGCGGCTGCGGGTGCGCTCGTCGAGGGTGTCCCAGAGCCAGGGGCGGGTGAGGCGCAGGGCGAGGGCGATGGAGGCGGATTCGACGACGGCTTGGCGTACGTCGGCCATCAGCGGCCAGGACTCGGGCGCCCCGGCGGTCAACTCGCGGTCGCTCACGGGGTTCGCGGTGCCTGCGGCGAGGCCCTCGGCATAGCGGGCGAGGTGGCCCAGCGGGTCGTGGCCGTCTGCGCCCGCGACGCGGAAGGCGGCGAGCAGGAACGTACGGGCATAGCCTTCGAGGCCGTCGGAGCGGGGGCCGGACCAACTCGGGCGGGGGCCGGGCAGGTTGATGAGCGCGTGGCGCGGGGTCGCGTACGGGCGTACGGACAGCAGGAGGCGGTCCGCCGTCGCTGCCCAGTCGTCGCGGTCACCGAACGGCATGATGCTCCTCTGGACGGCTGCTGCCGGACTGCCGCGTCGCCGGAATCCAGGCCGGAATCTAGAAGCCGGCCCGATCGAACGTCAATGGATTGCGGTTGAATGATCGAAACTTCTATCGTTCGATCACGCTGGTTTCTGTGCCACACACTGCGAGGGGGACTGCCGCCGTGCGCGAGAGTGCTGCTGAACGTCACGACCGACTGCTGGGCCTGGTACGGGAACGGGGTTCGGCGCGCGTCTCGGACCTGGCCGGCCAGCTGGGCGTCTCGCCCGTCACGGTGCGCCGCGACGTGGAGGAGCTGGCCGGGCGGGGGCTGCTCGACCGGGTGCACGGGTCGGTCTCGTGGCCGCGGGAGCGGGGCGCCGCCCCGGTGGGCGGGCCGTCCGTGAGCGGCGCGGGCCTGGTGCTCGGGATGCTGGCCCCCTCGGCGACCTACTACTTCGCCGAGGTCATCCGGGGTGCGCACGAGGCCGCGGCGCGGGCGGGGGCCCGGCTGATCCTGCGCATCTGCGACTACCGCCCGGAGGAGGACCACGCGCGCACCGAGGGCCTGCTGGCGGCGGGCGCCGAGGGGCTGCTGGTCGCGCCGGGGTGGCGGCGGCCGGGCGATCCGGCGGCGTACGGAGACTGGATCACCTCACTGCCGGTGCCCACCGTGCTGCTGGAGCGCCGGCCGGTGCCGGGCTCCGCGCTGGACGGGATCGACCGGGTCTGCTCGGACCACCGGCACGGGGTGCTGCTGGCCGTGCGCCACCTGATGGAACTGGGGCACGGGACGCCGTTGCTGATGGCGCGCGACGACTCGCCGACGGCTCTCGCGGTGCGCTCGGGGTACGCCGACGCGCTCGGCGTACTGGGGGTGCGGGCGCCGCAGGACGTGATCGATTCCGTACCGGCGGAGGTCTACCCGGACCGCTTCGAGGCGGCGGTGCAGACCCTGCGGGCGGCGGTGGCGTCGGGGGCGGCTTCGGCGGCGCTGATCCACAACGACGTGGACGCGATCCAGGTGGTGCAGCGGCTCGCGGAGCTGGGCGTGCGGGTGCCGCAGGACCTGGCGCTGATCGCGTACGACGACGAGGTGGCGGCACTCGCGGACACCCCGCTGACGGCGGTGGCGCCCCCCAAGCGCGAGGTCGGGCGACAGGCGACCGGGCTGCTGGTGGAGCGGCTGGGGCGGGGGCGGGGAGCCGGCGGGGAGGAGCCGCGACGGCATCTGACGCTGCTTCCGCACCTGCGGGTGCGGGCCTCTTGCGGAGTCTCATCGATTTGATCTTTTTTCGATCAATCAATCTTTCGCTCTTGACTTCGCTCAGCACTGGCTCAAGGATCACGGCCAACGCAATGTCGCCGCCCGTTCAGGAGCCGTGCCGTGAGCCCCAGTTGGAACAGAACGACCCATGTCATAGTCGGCGCCGCCACCGCCCTCGCCGTTCTGACGGCCTGCGGCGACAGCGGCGGGGACGACAAGAAGTCCGCCGCGCCGGGAGGTGACGACAAGCCCGTCTCGATCACCTTCTGGGGCTGGGCCAAGGGTTCGAAGGAGGTGGTCGACGCCTTCAACGCCTCGCACGAGAACATCCGGGTGAAGTACGAGGAGATCCCCTCCGGCAACGCCGGCGGCTACGCCAAGATCTCCAACGCCGTAAAGGCCGGCAACGCCCCCGACCTGGTCTCCATCGAGTACCCGATGCTCCCCGAGTTCGTGAGCCAGGGCTCGGTCCAGGACATCAGCGGCCACCTCGGCGACGATGTGAAGAAGAAGTTCCTGCCGCAGGCGGTCGAGCTGACCACCCTCGGCGGCAAGAACTGGGCCGTCCCCTTCGACGCCTCGCCGCAGGCCTTCTACTACCGCAAGGACCTGTTCAAGAAGTACGGGGTCGAAGTTCCCAGGACGTGGGACGACTTCCGCGAGGCCGCCGAGAGGGTCAAGGAGGCCGACAAGAAGGCGCGCATCGGCACCTTCTTCCCCGACGACCCGACCACCTTCCAGGCGATGGCCTGGCAGGCCGGCGCCCAGTGGTTCAAGGCCGAGGGCGACACCTGGAAGGTCGACACGACCGACGCCGCGACCAAGAAGGTCTCGACGTACTGGCAGGGACTGCTCGACGACGACCTGATCCGCAACAACGCCTCCTTCAGTCCGGAGTGGACCAACTCCCTCAAGAGCGGCGGCACCATCGGGTACCTCGGCGCCTCCTGGGGCGCGGGCGTCCTGACGGGAACCCTGCCCGAGCAGAGCGGCAAGTGGGCCGTCGCCCCGATGCCGTCCTGGGACGGCAAGCCGGCCAGCGGCATGCTGGGCGGCTCGACCTTCGCCGTGACCAAGGACAGCGAGAAGACCGAGGCCGCCGTCGAGTTCGCGAAGTGGATGACGACCACCGAGGACGGCGTCGAGGCCCGGATCGCCTCCGGTACGTCCAGCGCCTTCCCGGCAGCGGCCGGGCTGCGCCCGGCAGCCAAGGCGTCGTTCGACGCCACGTTCTACGGCGGCCAGGACATCTACCAGGTCTTCGAGGACGCCGGTGCCTCCATCAGCCCCGACTGGGCGTGGGGCCCGAGCACCGGCACCACCAACACCGTCATCAAGGACCAGTTCGGCAAGGTCGCCGACGGCGGCGCGACGATCGCGGACGCGGTCGAGGCCGGACACGAGGCGACCGTCTCCGAGCTGAAGAAGCGCGGCCTGAAGGTGGAGGGCTGAGAGGAACGTGAAGGCCCGCACCCGCACCCATGCCGCCGCCGGCGTCCTGCTGACCCCCTTCTTCGTCCTCTTCACCCTGGTGATGGTGGTGCCGGTCGGATACGCGGTCTGGCTGAGCCTGTTCACCGAGAAGCAGTCGGGACTGGGCTTCGGCGGAACGGAGACCGTCTTCAGCGGCCTCGACAACTACACGGCGGCGCTGGGTGACCCGGCCTTCCGCGAGGGCTTCGTCGTACTCCTCGGGTACTGCGTCTTCTACATCCCGCTGATGATCGGCGGAGCCCTCGCACTCGCCCTCCTGCTCGACTCCACGCTCGCCCGCGCCCGCCGCTTCTTCCAGCTCGCGCTCTTCCTGCCGCACGCCGTCCCCGGCATCATCGCCGCGCTGATCTGGGTCTACCTCTATACGCCCCAGCTCAGCCCGGTCGTCGACGCGATGGAGGCAGGCGGCGTCGGCTTCGACTTCTTCGCACCCGAAGGCGCCCTCCCCTCCGTGATCAACATCGCGTTGTGGGAATGGCTCGGCTACAACATGGTGATCTTCTACGCCGCCCTCCAGGCCGTCGACCGCTCCGTGCTCGAAGCGGCCACGGTGGACGGGGCGGGCGCCTGGCGCATCGCGCTCAGCATCAAGGTGCCGCTGATCCGCGCCTCGGTCGTGATGGTCGCGCTGTTCACGGTCATCGGCTCGCTACAGCTGTTCACCGAGCCGCTGATCATCAACAAGGGCACCGGATCCTCCGTCAGCTCCACCTGGACGCCGAACATGTACGCCTACACCGCGGCCTTCGACCGGAACGACTACGGGCTCGCGGCCGCCGCCTCCGTACTCCTCGCCCTCACCGCCGCGCTGCTCTCCTTCGCGGTCACCCGCTTCACCGGCCGGAAGGGCAGGAAGGCATGAGCACCAGGAGCACCGCCACCAGCCGCCGGCTGTCGAAGTCCGCCGTCAACGGCGCGCTCGTCCTCGCCGTGATCTACATGCTTCTCCCCCTCGTCTGGCTGTTCACCGCCGCCACCAAGGACACCGGCGGCCTGCTCGCCGGAAACGCCTTCTCCTTCGAGGACTTCAACCTCGGCGCGAACCTCTCGGCCCTGGCGGCGTACAGCGACGGCCTCTACTTCCGCTGGTACCTCAACAGCCTTCTCTACGCGGGCGGCGGAGCCGTGGTCAGCTCGCTGATCAGCGTCGCCGCGGGCTACGCCTTCGACAAGTACCACTTCCGGGGCAAGGAGAAGCTCTTCGGCGTGGTGCTGCTCGGCGTGCTCGTCCCGACCACCGCACTCGCCCTGCCCATGTACCTGCTCGCCAGCGAGGTGGGCATCGTCAACACCTACTGGGCCGTTCTCGTCCCCGTGCTGGTCCACCCCTTCGGGGTCTACCTCGCCCGGGTGTTCAGCGCCGGCTACATCCCGGACGAGGCCCTGGAGGCCGCCCGTATCGACGGAGCCGGCGAGCTGCGCACCTTCTGGTCCATCGGTATGCGCATGATCATGCCGGGCTTCGTGACCGTCTTCCTCTTCCAGTTCACCGCGATCTGGAACAATTTCTTCCTCCCCCTGGTGATGCTCTCGGACCAGAAGCTCTTCCCCCTGAGCCTCGGCCTGTACGCGTGGAACAGCAACGCCCACGGCGAGCCGGAGTTCTACCCGCTCGTCGTCACCGGGTCCCTCCTCGCCGTCGTCCCCCTGATCGTCGCCTTCATCTCCCTCCAGCGGCACTGGAAGGCCGGGCTCACCGCGGGAAGCGTCAAGTGACGCACGCAAACGACCGCGACCCCCGAGCGACCGAAGAGGAGCCCGAGTTCCACCATGCACCACACCACTGACAATCAGCCGTCCCTGCTGCTCTCCATGGGACCCGGCATCGCGGAACGCCTGTTCGCCGACCGCCACCGCGCCCGCCTTGCCGAGCTGGCACGCACCGACCCCGGCCTCGTCGCACACGACCTCGCCACACCCGCGCCGCCTGTCGCGACGGCGCTCGCCGAGGCCGAGGTCCTCCTCACCTGCTGGGGCGCGACCCCGCTCACCGCCGAGGTCCTCGACACCGCCCCGAATCTGCGCGCCGTCATCCACGCGGCGGGCTCCGTCAAGCACCACATCACGCAGGCCTGCTGGGACCGCGGCATCGCCGTGACCTCGGCGGCGGCCGCGAACGCCCTGCCCGTGGCCGAGTACACGCTCGCCGCGATCCTCTTCGCCGGCAAACGCGTCCTGCGCTCCGCCGCCCGCTACCGCGCCCTGCGCGCCGACCACGACTGGCGCGCGGAGCTCGACGGCGCCGGAAACCACCGCCGCACCGTGGGCATCGTCGGCGCCTCGCGCATCGGCCGCCGCGTCATCGAGCTGCTCCGCCCCTTCGACCTGGACGTCCTGCTGTACGACCCGTACGTCACCCCGCCCGAAGCCTCGGCCCTCGGCGTCGGGCTGGCGTCGCTCGACGACCTGTGCGCCCGAAGCTCCGTCGTCTCGGTCCACGCCCCGCAGCTCCCGGCCACCCACCACATGATCGGCGCCCGCCAGCTCGCCGCGATGCCGACCGGTGCGACCCTGATCAACACCGCCCGCGGCTCCCTCGTCGACGAGGCCGCCCTGCTCCCCGAGCTCGCCTCCGGCCGCCTGGACGCCGTACTCGACGTGACGGATCCCGAACTCCCGCCTGCGGACTCACGGTTGTACGACCTCCCGAACGTCCTGCTGACCCCCCACATCGCGGGCTCGCTCGGCGACGAACTGCACCGCATGGCCGACCAGTCTTTGGACGAGCTGGAGCGATACGCCGCCGGCCGCCCCTTCGCCGACCCGGTCCACCCGGCATCCCTGCGGCACTCGGCCTGAACCGCCACAATGCGCATTCCTCACTAAAATGGGACGTATTCCACCCAGGCCGGGAGGCGGGCATGAAATTCGTACAGATAATCGACTACAAGACCGAGCGGTCCGAAGACATGAACCAGCTCATGGACAAGTGGGTCGAACAGACCAAGGGCAAGCGGACCGCCACGCACAACATCATCGGCAAGGACCGGGCGGAGACGAACCACTACGTCGAGATCGTCGAATTCCCCTCGCACGAAGAGGCGATGAAGAACTCCCATCTTCCGGAGACCGACAAGACCTTCCAGGAGATGGTGGCGCTCTGTGACGGGATGCCTTCGTTCACCGACCTCGACGTGGTCCGGGACGAGCAGCTGAACAAGGACGCCTGTAGCCGGTTCTTCCTGGAGATCTGCGGCAGGGACGATCCCGCGGCCTTCAGCGAGATCTTCGCGGCCGACTACCACGACCACGACGTCGCGAACGAGCGGGACACGATGGGGGTCGACGACATCCGCATGGAGACGCTCGGCTACCGCGCGGCGTTCCCCGACTTCCAGTTCACCATCGAGGACCAGGTGGCCGAGGGCGACCGGGTCGCGACACGCTGGAGCTGGCGCGGCACCAACACCGGCGAGATGCGGGGCATGCCGGCGACCGGCAGGCCGGTGGACATGGTCGGCACCACGACCTTCCGGTTCGAGGACGGGAAGATCAAGGAGGGCTGGTGGCACTGGGACGTGCTGGGCATGATGCGCCAGCTCGGCATGGTCGAACCGCCGTCGTAGAATCCGCACCCTGCGCAAAAGGCCCCTGTTCCCGCCGCTGAAACAGCGGGGGAACAGGGGCCTTGCGCAAGCGCCGGACGTCAGCGCCGGACTTCAGTGCCCAACGTCGGCGCCAAACGTCGGCGCCAAACGTCGGCGCCAAACGTCAGCGTCAGTGCGAGTGGCCGTGGCCGCCGTGGCCGCCGTCCGCCTCGTCCTCGGCCGGCTTCTCGACGACCAGGGTCTCGGTCGTGAGCAGCAGCGACGCGATGGACGCGGCGTTCTCCAGCGCGGAGCGGGTGACCTTGACCGGGTCGATGACGCCGGCCTTGACCAGGTCGCCGTACTCGCCGGTCGCGGCGTTGAAGCCGTGGCCCTTGTCGAGCTCGCTCACCTTGGCGGTGATGACGTAGCCCTCGAGGCCGGCGTTCTCGGCGATCCAGCGCAGCGGCTCGACGACGGCGCGGCGGACGACCGCGACACCCGTGGCCTCGTCGCCGGTCTTGCCCAGGCCGCCCTCGAGCACCTTGGCGGCGTGGACCAGAGCGGAGCCACCACCGGAGACGATGCCCTCCTCGACCGCGGCGCGGGTCGCGGAGATGGCGTCCTCGAGACGGTGCTTCTTCTCCTTGAGCTCCACCTCGGTGGCGGCGCCGACCTTGATCACGCACACGCCGCCGGCCAGCTTCGCGAGGCGCTCCTGGAGCTTCTCGCGGTCCCAGTCGGAGTCCGTGGACTCGATCTCGGCCTTGATCTGGTTGACACGGCCGGCGACCTCGTCGGACTTGCCGCCGCCGTCGACGATCGTCGTGTCGTCCTTGGTGACGGTCACGCGGCGGGCGGTACCGAGCACGTCCAGGCCGGCCTGGTCGAGCTTGAGGCCGACCTCTTCGGCGATGACGGTCGCACCGGTGAGGGTGGCGATGTCGCCGAGCATGGCCTTGCGGCGGTCACCGAAGCCGGGGGCCTTCACCGCGACGGCGTTGAAGGTGCCACGGATCTTGTTGACGACCAGGGTCGACAGGGCCTCGCCCTCGACGTCCTCGGCGATGATCAGCAGCGGCTTGGAGGCGCCGGCCTGGATGACCTTCTCCAGCAGCGGCAGCAGGTCCTGGATCGAGCCGATTTTGCCCTGGTGGATCAGGATGTACGGGTCGTCGAGGACGGCCTCCATACGCTCCTGGTCGGTCACCATGTACGGCGACAGGTAGCCCTTGTCGAAGGCCATGCCCTCGGTGAAGTCGAGCTCCAGGCCGAAGGTGTTGGACTCCTCGACGGTGATGACACCGTCCTTGCCGACCTTGTCCATCGCCTCGGCGATGAGCTCGCCGACCTGCGAGTCCTGGGCGGAGAGCCCGGCCACGGCGGCGATGTCGGACTTGTCGTCGATCGGGCGGGCGTTCGCGAGGAGGTCCTCGGAGATCGCCTTGACCGCGGCGTCGATGCCCTTCTTCAGGGCGGCCGGGGAAGCGCCGGCGGCGACGTTGCGCAGACCCTCGCGGACCAGGGCCTGGGCCAGCACGGTGGCGGTGGTGGTGCCGTCACCCGCGATGTCGTTGGTCTTGGTCGCCACCTCCTTCACGAGCTGGGCACCCAGGTTCTCGTACGGGTCGTCGAGCTCGACCTCGCGCGCGATCGTGACACCGTCGTTGGTGATGGTGGGGGCGCCGAACTTCTTGTCGATGACGACGTTGCGGCCCTTGGGGCCGATCGTCACCTTCACCGTGTCGGCAAGCTTGTTGACGCCGCGCTCGAGGGCGCGACGGGCGTCCTCGTCGAACTTCAGAATCTTCGCCATGGAGCTTCTCTGTCCTCTCAAACGAAATGCGCCCCGGGCCGCCCGGCTGTCGCTGGGGGCCAGGGGCGCAGATCAAAAGCAATCTTCGGGCGAATTACTTCTCGATGATCGCGAGCACGTCGCGAGCCGAGAGGACGAGGTACTCCTCGCCGCTGTACTTCACCTCGGTGCCGCCGTACTTGCTGTACAGCACGACATCGCCGACGGATACGTCGAGCGGCAGGCGCTCGCCGTTCTCGAAGCGGCCCGGGCCCACGGCCAGGACGACGCCCTCCTGGGGCTTCTCCTTGGCGGTGTCCGGAATGACCAGGCCAGAGGCCGTGGTCTGCTCGGCGTCGAGCGGCTGGACCACAATGCGGTCCTCGAGCGGCTTGATGGCAACCTTGGAGCTGGTGGTCGTCACGGTCCGGTCTCCCCCTTCGGAGATCTCACGGGGTTAACTGATGTGGGGTGGCGACCAGGTGGATCCGTCGTCGCGGGTGCCGGACCTGCCCGTCGCTACTTTTGGCACTCACCGGTGGAGAGTGCCAACGCCGAGACTATGACGCGGTTAGCACTCGGTCAAGCGGAGTGCCAATCCGGCGCCGCCGTGCGTGTTGCCGACGGGTGCCCGCACGGGCCGGCACGGGGCCCCGCGCGGGCTGGTCGCGGTTGCGTCTCGATACCGCCAACGCCCCGTCGGGCCGTCAGGTTCCGTACGACAGTGCCGTCATGCCCGCCGCGCGGAGTGTCCAGGAGCGCCGCCCCGCGTCGGGCTGGGGCGACGCCGCCCTCGCCGTCTTCGTACTCGCGGTCGACGCGGTGGCCTGCTTCACGGCCGCGGTCATGCTCTGGGGCGAGCGCGCCGGCGAAGTGGCCGCGCTGATCACCTTCGGCGCTCTGGCCGCGGCTTTCGCTCTGACGGCGTACGGCTTCGGGAACGGCGGCCGGGCCATTACGGCATGGGTCCAGCTGCTGGCCGCTCTGCTGCTCGGCGCGACCGTGCTCTACGGCGCGGCCCGGGCGTACGACGACGCCCACCCGGAGCCCGCGCCCACGTACGACCCCGGTGGGGCCGGCCACCAGTGCCGCAGCGGGGGCGGCAGCGACGAGTGCAGGGACAGCGGCGGCTGAGCGCCCCGGAACCACGCCGGTGTCAGAGGTAGTCCTCCAGCCGGGCCACGGCGAATCCCTGCTCCTGGATCCGGCGCAGTATCCGCGTCGTCATCTCGGTGATCGTCGAGCCCTTCAGCTCACCGGGCCCCCGGAAGTGCGCGAGCACGACGTCTCCCGGCCGCAGCCGGTCGCCGTGCGCGTACCGCAGGTCGTTGATCTGCATCGACGCCCCCCACAGCACGACCGCATCGGCACCGCAGTCGCCCGCCGCCCGCAGCGTCTGGTTGTTGTACGCCCCGTACGGCGGCCGGAAGAGCCGCGGCCTGGCGCCGAAGCGGGCCTCCAGGCGGTCCTGCTGGCCGCAGATCTCGGCGCGTTGTCCGGTGTACGGGAGACCGGGCAGGTAGACGTGGCGGAGGGTGTGGTTCTGGACCGTGCTGAGGCCGCCGCCCGCCCGCCTCAGCCGGTCGAAGTGGTCGTACCCGGGCGAGGCCACGCTGTCCGTGAGGAACATGCTGATCGGCAGATTCAGCTCGTCGACCATCCGTACGAACTCGGGGTCGCGTTCGGCTCCGTCGTCGAAGGTGAGGAAGACGACCTTGTCGCGGGTCGGTACGCGGTCCACGACGAAGGGCCGCTCCGGCTTACGGACCGGGGGCGTCGGCGCCGGACGCAGCGGCGCCCGCAGTCCCCACCGCGCGTACGCCCCGGCGGGCGGGGCCGGCGGGGCGTGCGCCGGAAGCGCCGCCGCCCCCGCGTCCCGCACCTTGGGGGCGACGCTGCGCACCGCCTTGCGCCCCAGCCGCTCGATCGGGTCCACGGACTGCGCGCAGCCGGTGAGGGCCAGCGCACCGGCCGTCAGCAGTCCGGCCGTCAGCCGGTGCGCGCGCGTCACAGGTAGTCCTCCAGCCTGGCTACGGCGTACCCCTTGGCGGTGACCGTCTTCATGACCCGCCGGATCATGTCCGGCATGCTGCCCTTCCAGTCCTCCTTGCCCCGGAAGTGCGTGAGGATGATGTCGCCGGGATGCAGGTCCCGGTCCCACTCCCGCCACTCCATCCGGTCCGGGAACGCCTCGGCGGCCCACAGCGGCACCGCTTCGATGCCGCAGGATCGGGCGGCGCGCAGGGTGGCGGCGTTGTAGTTGCCGTACGGCGGCCTGAAGAGCCGGGGCCGCTTGCCGTACCGCTTCTGGATGATTTTCTGCATCCCGCAGATCTCACGCTTCTGCTGGGCGTACGAAAGGCCGGGCAGGTAGCGGTGGTTGAGGGTGTGGTTGTGCAGGGACACGCCACGGCCCTGCATCCGCTCGAAGTAGCCGTAGTTCTCGCGCACGAGGTAGTCGCTGAGGAACGCGCTGTAGGGGATGCCGAGCTCGGTCATCATCTTCAGCAGCTTCGGGTCCTTCTCCGCGCCGTCGTCCATCGTCAGGAAGACGACCCGCTCCTTGACCGGGACGGTGGTGAAGACGGGCGGCAGCCCCGGGCCCGCGCCGAAGCCCTTGCGTGTGGTGATCTTCGGTTTCACGGCGGGCGGCGGGGGCGCGGCGAGCGGGGGCCGCGCCAGGCCCCACTTCCTGGCGGCGGCGACGCGCAGGGTCTGGGTGTGCCGCAGCCGCTCCGCGTATCCGGCAAGGTCCCGGGCCGGCCCCTGCCGGTACTCCCGCTGCTGGCCGGCGGCAGGCTCGGCTGGCGGTGCGCCCCCGTCCGGCGTGTCGCCGCCCCCGGAGGCGCATCCGGAGCCGATGGCGGAGGCGAGGAGCACGGCCAGGGCCATACGGACCCGCCTACTCCCCTTCCTCTTCATATCTTCCTTTTGTCGTACTAGTTGCATGGCGTTGGATCCTGTCAGCGCCACGCACTGTCTCCGGGGCGACACCGCGACCGGGCGCGCACGGTCCCCCGGCTGGCCCACAATTGACCGGGTGAACGACCTCGATGCCCCCGATGCCCCTGACGCCCTGGACTCCTTCGCCGCCCTGCGCACCGAAGAGGGGCGCGCCCTGCTCGTCGCGCTCCGCGACCACAACCCCGCGGACGAGCTGGCGACCGCGACGCGGCTGCGCCGTGACCACCCCGCCGCGCTCGTCTCGGCGGCGCTCGGACAGGCGCGTCTGCGGCAGCGGGCGGTGGCGAAGTTCGGCGCCGAGGACGCGTACCGGATGTTCTTCACCCCGAACGGCGTCGAGCAGGCCACCCGCACGGCGGTGGCGACGTACCGCGCCGGCCGCTTCGCCGCCCTCGGTGTACGGAGCGTCGCCGACCTCTGCTGCGGCATCGGCGGCGACGCGATCGCGCTGGCCCGCGCCGGAATCTCCGTCCTGGCGGTCGACCGCGATCCGCTGACGGCCGAGGTCGCCCGCGCGAACGCCGACGCGCTCGGCCTGTCCGCCCTGATCGAGGTCCGCTGCGCCGACGTGACGGCCGTCGACACCTCCCCGTACGACGCGGTCTTCGTCGACCCGGCGCGGCGCGGCGGCCGCGGCCGGATCTTCGACCCGGAGGCATACTCCCCGCCGCTGTCCTGGGCGATCGAGGCGGCGCGTACGTCCGCGCACGCCGCACTCAAGATCGCGCCGGGCGTCCCGCACGAGGCCGTCCCCGACGACGCCGAAGCGGAGTGGATCTCGGACGGCGGGGACGTGAAGGAGGCGGTGTTCTGGTTCGGGACGGCCCCGAAGGCGGTCCGGGCCACCCTGCTCCCCGGCCCGCACACCCTGCTGGGCACCGGGCTGCCGGACCCCGAGCCCGGCAAGGTCGGCCGCTACCTCTACGAGCCGGACGGCGCGGTCGTCCGCTCGCATCTGGTGGCGGAGGTGGCGCGGCAGGTGGGCGGCCGCCTGATCGACGAGACGATCGCGTACGTGACGGCGGACGGGCTGCACCCGACGCCGTACGCCACCGCGTACGAGATCACGGATCAGATGCCCTTCGGCCTGAAGAAGCTGAAGGCGCTGCTGCGGGAGCGCGGAGTCGGCGTACTGACGGTCAAGAAGCGCGGCTCGGCGGTCGAGCCGGAGGAACTGCGCCGCAAGATGAAGCTGTCGGGGCCGCATTCGGCCACCGTCTTCCTCACGCGGGTGGCGGGCGCGCCGACGGTGCTGATCGGCCACCCGGCGGCGGGTTGAAAAAAATTGGTCCGCACGTCCTGTCACACTCGCGGACCGTGGCGCGTCAAGGCAGTGAAGTACTCACCACACACCGCCGGAGCGGGACCGCACCGGCGACCACCTGCTGAGGAGCACTGCTGATGTCCACCACCTACGTCGTCGTCACCCTCCTGGCCGCCGCCATGGCCGGCTTCTCGGCCGCTTCGGTCTTCTTCCGCGCCAAGTGGGTCGTCGAGCCGCTGGCCGACTACGGCGTCCCCGAGTCCTGGTGGCCCTGGCTCGGGGCGGCCAAGGCCGCCGGCGCGGCGGGCCTGGTGATCGGTCTCTTCGTCCCGGTCATCGGCCTCCTGGCCGGCATCGGCCTGGTCCTGTACTTCACCGGCGCCGTCGTCACGGTGGCCAGGGCCCGCTCGTACGCGCACATCCCGTTCCCCCTCGTGTACGCGGCGCCGGTGGTCGGCGCCCTGGTGCTCGGCTCCGCCTGAGGCCCGGCGCCGTACGCCCGAGAACCCGTGCCACCTCCCGGGCGCGGCCCGGCCGCCTCAGACCTTCGTGCCGCTGTCCGCGCCCACACGCACCGCCCACCGGTAGTGCGCCATGGCCTTCGCCGCCCCGATCAGCCCGGCCACCCACAGCACGACGCCGAGCCCGAAGAAGAAGACCGCGTCCACGTACGTCTCGGAGCCCGGCCGGGCGCTGACCGCGAACCCCAGTGACGACCACAGCCCGAGCCCGCACACCACCAGTGACGACAGCAGCCACGCGAGGCCGAGCCCGGGCACCCGCCACGGCGCGGCGGAGAAGCCGTCGTCGCGCCCCACTTCCGCCCACCCCGCCAGCAGCTGACGGACCGTACGGTCGCGCCGCACGCCCATCCCGATGAAGATCGAGCACGCCACGACTCCGCCGAGCCCGACCGCGCCGAAGGCCGCCCCGAGGACGGCGATCAGCGGGTCACCCGGCCCTTCGAACGCCTTGAGGGCCATCCCGACGATGCCCCACCCGAGCGCGGCACCGCCCACCAGCAGCCAGAACCGCACCAGCCGCCCCGGCCCGAGGTGGCGTGCGATCAGCTCGTCCATGGCCCGCGACCGGTCGGCGAGCATCGCCTCGGGTCCCGGCCAGGCCTGGAGGTGAGCGGGCGGCGGGGGTGGAGGAAGCGGCGTACGACGAGACATGAGCACGACACTATCCAGTGCCACCGGCGGGCCGGTTCAGGCCCCTCCGGCCGACTCGAAGCGCCAGCGGTGCACCGCCCGCGCGATCAGCCCCGCCTCGGGCTCGGGCAGTTCCGGCAGCGGCGCGTCGTACGCCGCGTCCCACCACGTCATCACGAGCACCCGGTCCTGCGGCGCCCGCAAAATCTCCGTGCGTACGGGCTCCGCCGCCAGGACCCGCGCCTGCGCCCGGGCCCATTCCAGCAGCTCCGCGCCCCTGCCCTCGGCGGCGCGAGCCTCCCACATCAGCGCGACGGTCATGAGTAGAGGTTGTCCTTGCTGATCTCGTGCACGTGATCGTGGTCGTGACCGTGGTCATGAACGGCACCCGGTACGTGCGGCTCCGTCACCGGCAGCGAGGAGTCGGCCGACAGGTCCCAGTCGGACGCGGCCCTGCCCCGCGCCACCATCTCCGCGCCGAGCGCCGCGACCATCGCGCCGTTGTCCGTGCACAGCCCCGGCCGGGGCACCCGCAGCCGGATCCCGGCCCGCTCGCACCGCTCGGCGGCCAGCGCCCGCAGCCGCGAGTTCGCGGCCACCCCGCCGCCGATCATCAGGTGGTCGACACCCTCGTCCTTGCAGGCCCGTACCGCCTTGCGCGTCAGCACGTCGACGACCGCCTCCTGGAAGGACGCCGCCACATCCCGCACGGGCACGTCCTCGCCCGCACTGCGCTTCGCCTCGATCCACCGCGCCACCGAGGTCTTCAGCCCCGAGAAGGAGAAGTCGTACGCCGCGTCGCGCGGCCCGGTCAGACCGCGCGGGAAGGCGATCGCCCTCGGGTCGCCCTCCTTCGCCAGCCGGTCGATGACGGGGCCGCCCGGGAAGCCCAGGTCCAGCACCCGGGCGATCTTGTCGAACGCCTCGCCGGCCGCGTCGTCGATGGTCGCGCCCATCGGCCGGACGTCGCTCGTGATGTCGGGGGCGAGCAGCAGCGACGAGTGCCCGCCGCTGACCAGCAGCGCCATCGTGGGCTCGGGCAGCGGTCCGTGCTCCAGCTGGTCCACGCAGATGTGCGAGGCCAGGTGGTTCACGCCGTACAGCGGCTTCCCGAGCGCGTACGCGTACGCCTTCGCCGCCGACACACCCACCAGCAGCGCGCCCGCGAGGCCCGGCCCCGCCGTCACCGCGATGCCGTCCAGGTCGGAGGCGGCGACCCCGGCCTCCTTCAGCGCGCGCCCGATCGTCGGGACCATCGCCTCCAGGTGCGCGCGCGAGGCGACCTCCGGCACGACGCCGCCGAAGCGGGCGTGCTCGTCGACGCTCGACGCGATCGCGTCGGCGAGCAGCGTCGTACCGCGCACGATTCCGACGCCGGTCTCGTCGCAGGAGGTCTCGATGCCGAGGACGAGCGGTTCGTCAGCCATGGTGAATCTCGGTTTCTTGTACGGAGGTCGCTGGGTGTGCCGGGTCGGTCGTCGTCGTCAGCCGCATCACGAGCGCGTCGATGTTGCCGGGCTGGTAGTAGCCGCGCCGGAAGCCGATCGGCTCGAAGCCGAAGCGCTCGTACAGCTTCTGCGCGCGCGTGTTGTCGACGCGCACTTCGAGGAGCACCTCGGCGCACTCGAAGGCGGTCGCGTGGCCCAGCAGGTCGGTGAGCAGCCGGGCCCCGAGCCCGGTGCCCCACTGGTCCTTCGAGACGGCGATGGTCTGTACGTCGCCCAGCCCTCCGGCGGCGGCAAACCCGGCGTACCCGACGATCCTGCCGTCCCCGTCCTCGGCCACCACGTAACGGCGGGTGGCCTGCGGCCCGCGCGCGTGCGCGAGCTCGGACCAGAACATCCCCGGGGACCAGGCGTCCTCGGGGAACAGCTCGCGCTCGAGCTCGAGCACCGGGCCGATGTCCCACCAGCGCATCTCTCTCAAGCCCGCGGTCACTTCGGCGTGACCACCTTGTAGTTCTTCGGCACCTGCGCGTCGGGACGGCGCAGATACAGCGGCAGCGGCGCCAGGAAGGGCTCACCCGCCGCGAGCTTCTCGGCGGCCAGCGACGCCAGCGCGCCGGCCGACTGGTGCTCGGGGCCGCGCGCGTCGGGGAACGCCTCGGGGTAGAGGAGAGCCCCGGAGCCGACCACCGGCAGGTCCGCGAGCTGCTCCGCGATGTCGGCGGGCCGGTCGACGGCGGGCTCGCCGACGCGCGTACGGGCATCGGCGTACCGCGCCCAGTAGACCTCCTTGCGGCGCGCGTCGGTGGCCACCGCGAACGGCGCTGTGAGCCCGGCGAGCCCGGCGGCGTACGCCAGACCGTCCAGGGTGCAGAGCCCGTGGACCGGCACTCCGAGGACCAGGCCGAAGGTCTCGGCCGTCGCGAGGCCGACGCGCAGTCCGGTGTACGGACCGGGGCCGACGCCCACGACCACCCCGGTCACGGCGTCGAGTTTCAGTCCCGCCTCGGCGAGCACGCGGTCGACGGTGGGCAGCAGCAGCTCCCCGTGACGGCGTGCGTCGACCTGACCGGCCTCGGCGACGACGGACTCGCCGTCGTGGAGGGCTACGGTGACGGCTGGGGTGGCGGTATCAACGGCGAGCAGGAGCACACAAACAGCCTACGGCCCGCGCACACCGCCCTCGGCGTCCCCCGTCCCTCCCGGCCCCTGCGCTACCGTCACCACACATACAAGCCCCGTACGAACATGAGGTGGAGCAAGGTGGCAAGGAGCAGCTCGGGAATGGTGGCCGGGCTCGTCGCGGCTGCCGTGGGGGCGGTCGCTTTCCTCGCTTACCAGGCGTCGGCAAGCGCCCCCTCCCCCGCACGGCTCGCCGAAAGCGGTGCCGGCAAGGTCCCCGCGGCGCACGCCTCGCAGCCGGCCAAGGCGCCGGCCAAGGTGAAGAACCCGCTCGCGGTGCCGGCCCAGTCCGGCACCGGTACCCGCGTCGTCTACGCGCTGGCCGAGCGACGGGTGTGGCTGGTGAACGGCGCGGGCACGGCCACCAGGATCTTCCAGGTCGCACCGAGCACGGTCAGCCCGCCGCCCGGCACGTACGCGGTCAGCTCGCGCTCGGGGACCATCACCGGCTCCGACGGGGTGCGGATCGAGCACGTCGTACGGTTCACGACGGTCGACGACGTGCCGATCGGTTTCAGCGCCGCCGTCGACGGGTCGATGCCGAGCCCGGACCCGAAGAGCAGGACCGGCGGTGTCCGCATGCCGCGGGCCGACGGCGACGCGTTGTGGAGCTTCGCGACCGTCGGCGTCAAGGTCGTGGTCGTCCCGTAAATACGCTCGTACGAGCGACGGGGGTTACGCCGCGTCGCGCTGCTGAGCGCGTTCCTCGGTGGGCAGTCCGGCGGCCTCGGACGCGTCGCTCTCCTGCGGCCGCTCTCTCGGCGGGGTGGAGACCGCCGTGGCCGCCGCGCACGAGGCCAGCAGGTCGCGCATGGAGAGAGGCTGGGTCACTTCGCGTTCTGAAGCCGGCATGGATGCCTCCTGGGCTCCGGTTGAGCAGGCGTGATTAGGTAGACCTAACCAGTCTCGGTATCCATGTGACCATGCCCGGCCTCACCGGCGCAACATCTTGCCGACGTCTTGTCGGAACGTACGGACGTCAGGCCCCCAACGCGGCCAGGTCCTCCCCGGCCCAGCGCGCGCCGATGCCGCTCACCGTCACCTGTCGCACATCGTCGGCGGCGTCCCCCACGGCCCGGTGGATGACCACATGGAGCCGGTCGTCGGACAGCTCCTCGACCTTTCCGTCGCCCCACTCGACCACCACCACCGAGTCGGGCAGCGAGACGTCGAGATCAAGGTCTTCCATCTCGTCGAGCCCGCCGCCCAGCCGGTACGCGTCGACATGCACCAGCGCGGGACCGCCGGTCAGCGACGGGTGGACGCGCGCGATGACGAACGTGGGAGAGGTCACGGCGCCGCGCACCCCGAGTCCCTCGCCGAGCCCGCGCGTCAGCGTCGTCTTGCCGGCGCCGAGCTCGCCGGTGAGCATCACGAGATCGCCGGGCCGCAGCACTTCGGCGAGCCGGCGCCCGAACTCCTGCATGAGGCCGGGCGAGGGGACGGTGTGGACGGCGGTGACGTCAGCCGCCGGGCTGTGCGGTGCTTCCATACGTCCCAACGTTAGCGGCTGCCGGTACGGCGCCCACCCTGGCCAGCAGGTCGGCGAGCCGGTCGGTGACCACCTCGGGGTGCTCCAGCATCACCAGGTGACCGGCGTCCGGGACTATCACCAGCTCGGCGTCCGGCAGCAGGCCGGCGATTCCCTCGCTGTGCTCGCTGGGCGTCACCAGGTCCTTGTCGCCCGCGAGGACCAGCACGGGCACCTCTGCGAAGATCTCCAGCGCCTCGGCCTTGTCGTGGTCCGTGAAGGCCGGATAGAACTCGGCGACCACGTCGATCGGCGTTCCCTCGATCAGCCGCTCCGCGAACCGCGCGACCGCCGGATCGACGTCCTTCGATCCGAAGGAATACCGCTTGATCAGCCCGGCGAAGAGGTCCGCCGTGGCCCGCCGCCCGCGCTCGACGATCTCCGCCTGCGTACCGAGGGCGCGCAGCACGCGCGGCAGGACGCGGCGTACGGCGTTCACACCGGCCACCGGCAGCCCGAAATTGACCTCGCCGAGCTTCCCCGACGACGTACCGACGAAGACGGCGCCCGCGACGCGCTCACGGATGAGCTCGGGGTACTGGTCGGCCAGGGCCATCATGGTCATGCCCCCCATCGAGTGCCCCACGAGCACCAGCGGCCCTTCGGGCGCGGCGGCGTCGACGACGGCTTTCAGGTCGCGCCCCAGCTGCTCGATGTCGACCGGGACGCCGTGCGCCTGGGCCGCGCCGCGCGCCGAGCGCCCGTGACTGCGCTGGTCCCAGTGGACGGTCCGCACGACCCCGCGCAGAGCCGCCCGCTGGAAGTGCCACGAGTCCTGGCTCAGACAGAAGCCGTGGCTGAACACCACGGTGACGGGGGCAGGGGTCTTGCGCCCGAACAGCCGGCGCCGCCGGGGCCCCGTCGAGGCGCCGTCCGCGTCCACCTCGTCCACTTCGTAGTAGATGTCGGTCCCGTCGTCCGCCAGGGCCTGCCCGGGCATCCCGCGCAGAGCGCCGTACGGCCCCGAGGCGTCCAGCGCGAGCCGTGCCTTCTTCCGCATCCCGCGCCCGACGGTCAGCCGCTCAAGAGCGACACCGGCGGCGGCGCCCGCGGCGACCACACCTATCGCGGCGCCGGCCACACCGGCCCGGCGCCAGTTGCCGACGGCGGAGGTGGCGGCCGAAGCCGCCACCTCCGCCACGCCGGGCGCGCTGCTCTCGCTCACGGTGCCGCTCTCCTAGCTTTCGGGGTCCTCGTTCACATAGACGCGCGGTACCCGCGATCCGATGCGGGTGACAATTTCGTACGCGATCGTGTCCGCGGCCTGCGCCCAGTCCTCGGCGGTCGGCTCCCCCCGGTCGCCGGGACCGAACAGCACAGCCTCGTCCCCCGGCTCCACCGCATCCGCGCCGAGGTCGACCACGAACTGGTCCATGGCGACCCGTCCCGCGACCCGCCGCCACTTGCCACCGACGAGCACGGGCCCGGTGCCGGACGCGTGGCGCGGAACGCCGTCGGCGTACCCGACCGGGATCAGCGCCAGGTTCGTCTCCTCCCGCGTCACGTAGTGGTGCCCGTAACTGACGCCGTGCCCCTCCGGCACCCGCTTGACCAGCGCCACCGACGCGGCGAGCGTCATGACCGGCCGCAGCCCGAAGTCGGCGGGCGTGCCGAGCTCGGGGCTCGGGGAGACGCCGTACATGGCGATGCCGGTCCGTACGAGATCGAAGTGCGCCGCGGGCAGGGTCAGGGTCGCGGGCGAATTCGCGATGTGCCGGACCTCGGGCTCGGCACCGGCCTTCTCGGCGTAGTCGACAAGATCACGGAAAACGGCCAGCTGGACGTCGATCGAGGGATGCCCGGGCTCGTCCGCGCAGGCGAAGTGCGACCAGAGCCCGGTGACCTTCACGCCCTCGGCGTCCAGAGCGTGCCGCACGAGTTCGGGCCAGTCGGCCGGCTGGCACCCGTTGCGCCCGAGCCCGGTGTCCGCCTTGAGCTGTACGCGCGCCACCCGCCCCGCCGCGCGCGCCGCCTCGACCACTTCCGCCAGGGCCCACATCCCGCTCACGGACACGTCGATGCCCGCCTCGACCGCCTCGCGCCAGGGCCCGCCGGGGGTCCACAGCCAGCACATCAGCGGACCGTCGAACCCGGCGGCGCGCAGGGCCAGTGCCTCTTCGGGGGTCGCCGTCCCCAGCCAGGTCGCCCCGGCGTCGAGGGCCGCGCGGGCACAGCGCAGGGCACCGTGGCCGTACGCGTCCGACTTCACCACGGCCATCAACTGAGCCCCCGCCGCGCGAGCACGCAAAGCCCGCACGTTGGCTCGCAGGGCCGCCAGGTCGATCTCGGCGCGGGCTCGCATGGGGGTATGGGTCATCGCGGTCATCGCGCCAAGTGTCTCAGAGCCGTACGACAGCCCGGCCTCACCTCACCCGGGAACGCCACCACCCGTCCCCGGCGCCCCCGGAGCGGCCCGCCGCCCCACGACCCCCCGCCAGGCCCCCCGCACCGCCTCCGCGACATCCATCGCCCCCACGGGAGCCCCGCCGGCGGCCAGCCGCCCCGCCAGCCCATGCACGTACGCCGCCACCGACCCCGCGTCCACCGCACCCAGCCCCGCCGCGAGCAACGCCCCCGCCAGCCCCGACAGCACGTCCCCGCTCCCCGCCGTCGCCAGCCAGGGCGTCCCGGTCGGATTCACCCGCACCGGCCGCGGCCCCGCGAACCCCGCACCGCCCACCGGCGACGGCGCCACCAGCGTCGTCGACCCCTTGAGCAGCACCGTCGCCCCGTACAGCGCCGCCAGCTCCCGCACCGCGACCAGCCGCCCCGCCTCCACTTCCTCCCGCGACACCCCGAGCAGCGCGGCCGCCTCCCCCGCGTGCGGCGTCAGCAGCGTCGGCGCGTCCCGCCCCCGCACCATCTCCGGCTCCAGCGGCCGCAGCCCGTCCGCGTCCACCAGCACCGGCACGTCCGAAGCCAGCACATCCCCCAGCGCCCCGCCCGCGTCCTCGCCCAGCCCGGGCCCGACCACCCACGCCTGGACGCGCCCCGCCTTCGACGGCGGCCCCGCGTGCACCAGCGCCTCCGGGAAGCGCGCGATGACCGCGTCCGCCCCGT
The DNA here is from genome assembly GCF_053646035.1 of Streptomyces sp. NPDC055287. NCBI lineage: Bacteria > Bacillati > Actinomycetota > Actinomycetes > Kitasatosporales > Streptomycetaceae > Streptomyces > Streptomyces sp. NPDC055287. The sequence continues at coordinate 89,386 of NZ_JBSHNE010000009.1, forward strand.
GCCCGACGTACCGCACCGCCCCGGCCCCGCCCCGCAGCGCACCCGCGACCGCCAGCACCGCAGCCCCCGGATACCGCTCCGACCCCGCGACGACGCCCACCACCCCGCGCCGGTACTTGTCGCTCTCCGCCCCGGGAACCGGCAGCAGCGCGGCCACATCGGCGTGCTGCAGCGCCTCGACGTCCGCCTCCGCCGCCCCCAGGTCGAGCCCGAGCTCCACGAGCCGCACGGCCCCCACGTACTCCCGGGCGGGGTCGATCAGCAGCCCGGGCTTGTACGTACCGAAGGTGACCGTGGCGTCCGCGCGCACACACTCCCCCCGCACCTCCCCGCTGTCCGCCTCGACCCCGCTGGGAAGATCCACGGCGACGACGACCGCCCCGGAGTCCCGCGCGGCCCGCGCCAACGGCACGGCGTTGTCCCGAAGACCACCCCGCCCGCCGATCCCGGTGATCCCGTCGACCACGAGATCCGCCCGCGCGAGAGCCCCCAGGGCGTCACCCGCCACAGACCCCCCGGCCGCCCGCAGCGCCGCCAGCCCGCCCCCGTGCGCCCGCTCCGCATCGAGCAGCACGGCGGTGACCCCGGCACCCCGACGGGCCAGCCGCGCCCCCGCGTACAGCGCGTCGCCGCCGTTGTCCCCACTCCCGACGAGCAGCACGACCCGCGCGCCGTACACCCGCTCCAGCAGCCCCGCGCACACCGCGGCAAGCCCGGCCGCCGCCCGCTGCATGAGCGCGCCCTCGGGAAGCCGCGCCATCAGCTCCCGCTCAGCGGTCCGCACGGTCTCCACGCCATAAGCAGCACGCATCAGCAGAACACCCTCACCCTTCGCCCTCCGCGATGACCACCGCGGAAGCGATCCCCGCGTCATGACTCAGCGAGACATGCCAGGACCGCACCCCGAGCGCCTCCGCCCGCGCCAGCACCGTCCCGCTCACCCGCAGCCGCGGCTGACCGCTGTCCTCGACGTACACCTCCGCGTCCGTCCAGTGCAGCCCGGCCGGCGCGCCCAGCGCCTTCGCCAGCGCCTCCTTCGCCGCGAACCGCGCGGCGAGCGAGGCGATGCCCCGCCGTTCGCCACCCGGCAGGTTCAACTCGCTTTCCAGGAACAGTCGTTGTGCCATCTGCGGCGTACGCTCCATCGATGCCCGGAAGCGCTCGATCTCGGCGACATCGATCCCCACACCAATGATCACGCGCTCACTCCACCGTCACGGACTTGGCCAGGTTCCGGGGCTGGTCCACCTCGTTGCCCCGGGCCGTGGCCAGCTCGCAGGCGAAGACCTGCAACGGCACGGCGGAGACCAACGGCTGCAGGAGCGTCGGCGTGGCCGGAATCCGGACCAGGTGATCGGCGTACGGAACCACCGCCTCGTCGCCCTCCTCCGCGATCACGATCGTGCGAGCCCCCCGCGCCCGGATCTCCTGGATGTTCGACACGATCTTGTCGTGCAGAACGGAGCGCCCCCGGGGCGAGGGCACCACCACGACCACCGGCAGATCGTCCTCGATGAGCGCGATGGGCCCGTGTTTGAGCTCGCCCGCGGCGAATCCCTCAGCATGCATGTACGCGAGCTCCTTCAGCTTGAGCGCACCCTCCAGGGCCACCGGGTACCCCACATGCCGCCCCAGGAAAAGCACCGTGTTCTTCCCGGCCAGCGACCGGGCCAGCTCCCGCACCGGCTCCATCGTCCCCAGGACCCGCTCCACCGCGCCCGAGATCTCGGACAGCTCGCGCACGACGTCCCGGACCTCGTCGCCCCACTTGGACCCGCGCACCTGCGCCAGATACAGGGCGACGAGGTAGCAGGCGACCAGCTGGGTCAGGAACGCCTTGGTGGAGGCGACGGCGACCTCGGGCCCGGCATGTGTGTAGAGCACCGCGTCCGACTCCCGCGGAATGGTGGACCCGTTCGTGTTGCACACGGCCAGAACCTTCGCGCCCTGCTCCCGCGCGTGCCGCAGCGCCATCAGGGTGTCCATGGTCTCGCCGGACTGCGAGATGGCGATCACCAGCGTCTTCGCGTCGAGAATCGGATCGCGGTACCGGAACTCACTCGCCAGCTCGGTCTCGCAGGGGATCCGCGTCCAGTGCTCGATGGCCAGCTTCGCGATCATCCCCGCGTGATACGCGGTCCCGCAGGCCACCACGACGATCTTGTCGACCTCCCGCAGCACGGCGTCGGGGATCCGCACCTCGTCCAGCGTCAGCGACCCGCCCGGGTCGATCCTCCCCAGCAGCGTGTCGGCGACGGCCTTCGGCTGCTCGGCGATCTCCTTGAGCATGAAGTAGTCGTAGCCGCCCTTCTCGGCCGCCGAGGCGTCCCAGTCGATGTGGTACGACCGCACTTCGACGGGCGCACCGTGGAAATCGGTGACCGTGACCGCCACCCCGGCGGCGCCGCCCCCGCCCTCGTCCCGCCGCAGCTCGACGACCTGGTCCTGTCCCAGCTCGATCGCCGACCGTGTGTGCGCGATGAAAGCGGCGACATCGGACGCGAGGAAGGCCTCCCCCTCCCCGACGCCCACCACCAGCGGCGAGTTCCGTCGCGCCCCCACCACCACGTCGGGCTCGTCCGCGTGCACGGCGACCAGCGTGAACGCCCCGTCGAGCCGCCGGCACACCAGCCGCATCGACTCCGCCAGGTCCCCGCACGAGGAGAACGACTCGGCGAGCAGATGCGCCACGACCTCCGTGTCGGTCTCCGACACCAGCTCGTGCCCGCGCCCGGCGAGCTCGTCCCGCAGCGCCGCGAAGTTCTCGATGATCCCGTTGTGTACGACGGCTACGCGCCCCGCGTTGTCCAGATGCGGGTGCGCGTTGGCGTCGGTGGGCCCGCCGTGCGTGGCCCACCGGGTGTGTCCGATGCCGGTGACGCCGGTCGGCAGCGGCCGTCCCACCAGCTCTTTCTCCAGGTTGACGAGCTTGCCCGCCTTTTTCCCCGCGGCCAGGCCACCGTCTGCCAGGACGGCCACGCCGGCCGAGTCGTAGCCCCGGTATTCGAGCCGCTTCAGTCCCGCGACGACAACATCAAGCGCCGACTGCCCGCCGACGTACCCCACGATTCCGCACATGTCCGCACCCTACGGCCGACGCCCCCACGTGACCGAGCACACCACCCACGACGCCCCCGCACACCCGACAATGTTGATGTGATCACTTCGCCGCCACGAAGCGCCCAGCGCCGGGCCGACGCGTCGCCGTACCTGGACCTGACCCGGGCGGAGTGGAGCGCGCTGCGCGAGAAGACGCCGCTTCCCCTGACCGCGGAGGAACTCGAACAGCTCCGCGGCCTGGGCGACGTCATCGACCTCGACGAGGTGCGCGACGTCTACCTCCCACTGTCCCGCCTGCTCAATCTGTACGTACAGGCCACCTCGGGCCTGCGCGGCGCCCTGAACACCTTCCTCGGCGACCCGGCCAACGGCCACGGCTCACAGCGCGGCACCCCCTTCGTCATAGGAGTCGCGGGCAGCGTCGCCGTGGGCAAATCGACCGTCGCCCGTCTGCTCCAGGCCCTGCTGGCCCGCTGGCCCGAGCACCCCCACGTCGAGCTCCTCACCACCGACGGCTTCCTGTACCCGATGGAGGAGCTCAAACGCCGCGGGCTGCTGTCCCGCAAGGGCTTCCCGGAGTCGTACGACCGCCGCGCCCTCACCCGCTTCGTCGCCGACATCAAGGCCGGCAAGGACGAGGTCACCGCGCCCGTCTACTCCCACCTGATCTACGACATCGTCCCGGGCGAGCGCCTCACGATCCGCCGCCCCGACATCCTGATCGTCGAGGGCCTGAACGTCCTCCAGCCGGCGCTCCCCGGCAAGGACGGCCGCACCAGGGTCGGCCTCGCCGACTACTTCGACTTCAGCGTGTACGTCGACGCCCGCGCCGAGGACATCGAGACCTGGTACCTCAACCGCTTCCGCAAGCTGCGCGCGACGGCGTTCCAGGACCCCTCCTCGTACTTCAGGAAGTACACCCAGGTCTCGGAGGAAGAGGCCCTGGACTACGCCCGTACGATGTGGCGGACCATCAACAAGCCCAACCTGCTGGAGAACGTGGCGCCAACGCGCGGCCGTGCCACGCTGGTGGTGCGCAAGGGCCCCGACCACAAGGTCAAGCGCCTCTCGCTCCGCAAACTCTGAGGAGTACGTGCCGTGCTTCACCTACGCCTGATCGTCCCCGCCGACCGCACCGACGAGGTCGTCCGCACGGTGGAGAAGACGGTCGGCACGACGCACCTCGCCGTGGTCCCCGGAGCGGCCCGCGACCCCCAGGGCGACCTCGTCCTGTGCGACGTGGCACGGGAGGCGGGTGACGACCTCATCAGCGCGCTCCGCGCCCTCGGCATCGACGAGACCGGTTCGATCGCCGTCGAGAACATCGACCTGTCGCTGTCCGAGCGGGCCGACCGGGCGGAGAAGGACGCGCCGGGCGAGGGCGCGGACGCGGTGCTGTGGGAACAGCTGACGGACGCGACCCACGAGGAGTCGACGCTCTCCGTCACCTACATCGCGTTCCTGTCGCTGGCGACGATGATCGCGGCCTGCGGCGTGGTGCTCGACAACGCGATCCTGATCGTGGGCGCCATGGCGGTGGGTCCGGAGTTCGGCCCGCTGGCCGGCTTCTGCACGGCGCTGGTGCAGCGCGCCCCGAAGCTGGCGTGGCGCTCGTTCACCGCGCTGATCGTGGGCTTCGCGGTGGCGATGGCGGTCGCGGTCCTGTTCAGCCTCTTCATGAGCGCGACGGGCCTGTTCACCGAGGCGAAACTGGACGCCGACCGCCCGAACACGGGCTTCATCTACGCCCCCGACTGGTTCTCATTCGTCGTGGCCGTACTGGCGGGCGCGGCCGGCATGCTGTCCCTCACGTCGGCCAAGTCCGGCGCCCTGGTGGGCGTGGCCATCTCCGTGACGACGGTCCCGGCCGCTGCCAACGCCGCGGTGGCGCTGAGCTACGGCGACCTGGGCCAGACCTGGGGCTCCTCCGAGCAGCTCCTGCTGAACCTGCTCGGCATCGTCGTCGCCGGTACGCTCACGCTGCTCGCCCAGAAGTTCTTCTGGGCCAGGCAGCGCGAGCGTACCGCCGCGAGGAACGCCTAACCGAGCGCGGACTTCACCACGTCGGCGAGCCGCCCCGCGACCGCCTTCGCCTGCTCGATGTCGGCCGCCTCGACCATGACCCGCACGAGCGGCTCGGTGCCCGAGGAGCGCAGCAGGACCCGTCCCGTGGCGCCCAGCTCGCGCTCGGCGTCGGCGACGGCGGCCGCCAGCTCGGCGGAGGTGCCGACGCGCGACTTGTCGACGTCGGGCACGTTGATGAGGATCTGCGGCAGCCGGCTCATGACCCCGGCGAGGTCCGCGAGCGTACGCCCGGTGGCGGCCACCCGCGCGGCCAGCATCAGGCCGGTCAGGGTGCCGTCGCCGGTGGTGGCGTGGTCCAGCACGATCACGTGCCCGGACTGCTCGCCGCCCAGGGCGTACCCCTCGGCCTTCATCGACTCGAGGACGTACCGGTCGCCGACGGCGGTCTGCACAAGCTCGATGCCCTCGCGCTCCATGGCCAGCTTGAAGCCGAGGTTCGACATGACGGTGCCGACGACGGTGTTCTTCCGCAGCTGACCGGCCTCGCGCATGGCGAGGGCGAGCACAGCCAGGATCTGGTCGCCGTCGACCTCACGGCCCTCGGCGTCCACCGCCAGGCACCGGTCGGCGTCGCCGTCGTGGGCGATCCCGAGATCGGCACCGTGCTCGACGACGGCGGCCTGGAGCATCTCCAGGTGCGTGGAGCCGCACCCGTCGTTGATGTTCAGTCCGTCCGGATCGGCGCCGATGGTGACGATCTCCGCGCCGGCCCGGGCGAAGGCTTCCGGAGAGACACGCGAAGCGGCACCGTGCGCCTCGTCGAGAACGACCTTGACCCCGTCGAGCCGGTTCGGCAGTACGCCGATCAGATGCGCGATGTACTGGTCGAAGCCCGCGTCGTAGTCCGAGACCCGGCCGACGCCCGCCCCGGTCGGCCGGGCCCACGGCTCACCGGTCCGGTGCTGCTCGTACACGGCCTCGATCCGGTGCTCCAGCTCGTCGGCCAGCTTGTGCCCGCCGCGCGCGAAGAACTTGACACCGTTGTCCGGCATGGCGTTGTGACTCGCGGAGAGCATGACGCCGAGATCGGCGCCGAGCGCGCCCGTCAGGTACGCCACCGCGGGGGTGGGCAGCACGCCCACGCGCAGCACGTCGACGCCCGCGCTCGCCAGACCCGCCACGACGGCGGCCTCCAGAAACTCCCCCGACGCACGCGGATCACGTCCGACCACGGCGGTCGGCCGATGGCCCTCAAAGGTGCCCGCCTCGGCGAGTACGTGCGCCGCCGCGACCGACAGACCGAGCGCGAGCTCGGCCGTCAGGTCCGCGTTGGCGACACCGCGCACACCGTCAGTGCCGAAGAGTCGTCCCACTGGTGTCCTCCGAAAATGCTCCGAAAATGCAAGCTGGCTACAAAGCCATAGACGAACGCCCCGGCAGCACACAAGGTGCCGCCGGGGCGAACGTCTGAAACAGGCGAGCAGGCGGATTAGCGCTTGCTGTACTGCGGCGCCTTACGGGCCTTCTTGAGACCGGCCTTCTTGCGCTCGACCGCACGGTCGTCGCGGGAAAGGAAGCCGGCCTTCTTCAGCGCCGGGCGGTTGTTCTCCACGTCCGCCTCGTTCAGCGCACGGGCGACACCGAGACGGAGCGCACCGGCCTGACCGGAGACACCGCCACCCGCGATGCGGGCGATGACGTCGTAGCGGCCGTCGAGCTCGAGCACCTTGAAGGGCTCGTTGACTTCCTGCTGGTGAACCTTGTTCGGGAAGTAGTCCTCGAGCGTACGCCCGTTGATCTTCCACTTGCCGGTGCCCGGGACGATCCGGACGCGGGCGATGGCGTTCTTGCGACGGCCCAGGCCGGCCGCGGGCTGCGGGTCACCGAAGCGGCCCGCGAGGGACTCGCTTGTGTACTCGCCCTCGACGGGGACCTCGGACTCGAAGGTGGTCACCTCGGCGAAGGTCTCTTCGTTCTCGGAACCCTCGACGGGCGTCTCGACAGTGGTCTCGGCCACGATTCTCCTCAGATTTCTTTCGTTCTTAGGGGGTGTGGCCGGAACTACTGCGCGACCTGGGTGATCTCGAACGGCACCGGCTGCTGGGCAGCGTGCGGGTGCTCGGGACCTGCGTAGACCTTCAGCTTCGAGAGCATCTGACGACCCAGGGTGTTCTTGGGGATCATGCCCTTGATGGCCTTCTCGACGGCCTTCTCGGGGTTCTTCGCCAGCAGCTCGTCGTAACGAACGGAGCGCAGACCACCCGGGAAACCGGAGTGGCGGTACGCCATCTTCTGGGTCTTCTTGTTGCCGGACAGGTGAACCTTGTCGGCGTTGACGATGATGACGAAGTCACCCATGTCCATGTGCGGGGCGTAGATCGCCTTGTGCTTGCCCCGCAGGAGGGTGGCGGCAGTCGTCGCCAGACGGCCCAGGACGATGTCCTGCGCGTCGATGATGTGCCACTGGCGCGTGACATCGCCGGGCTTGGGGCTGTACGTACGCACGGTCGTAGCCTTCGCTTCTTCAGTGAGTGGGTCCTGACAAGGCCACTGGGACGATCACGACAGCCTTGGCGGCATCCGGGGACGCAACCCGTCTGCCTGCCGCTGGTCATCGGCCCGGTGGACCGGCGTAAGGGCCCCTCGCGTGAGAACGACCAAGCCAATACGCATAACGAACTGGAAGCTTACCCGCCTGCCCCCGTACGGGTCAAAACGGCCCGGCGGGCCCGCACACCGCTCCCCGCGCGGCGCGCCCCCCAGCGCGCCCGCTACCGCGCCCGCTCCACCCGCCGCTCGTCCCACACCGGCTCCGTCGTCTCCCGTACGACCCCGTCCGAACCGAAGACCAGATACCGGTCGAAGGACTTCGCGAACCACCGGTCGTGCGTCACGGCCAGCACCGTCCCGTCGTACGCCTCCAGCCCCTCCTGCAGCGCCTCGGCGGACTCCAGGTCGAGGTTGTCCGTCGGCTCGTCGAGGAGCAGCGCGGTCGTCCCCTCCAGCTCCATCAGCAGGATCTGGAAGCGCGCCTGCTGCCCGCCCGACAGCCGGTCGAACGCCTGGTCCCCCTGGCGCTCCAGCTCGTACCGCCGCAGCGCGCCCATCGCCCCGCCCCGGTCCTTGGAGTGCTCGGACCACAGGATGTCGACGAGCGTCCGGCCGACCAGCTCGGGATGCGCGTGCGTCTGCGCGAAGTGCCCGGCCACCACCCGCGCGCCCAGCTTCCACTCCCCCGTGTGCCGGACGTCCTCCCCGGCGAGCAGCCGCAGGAAGTGCGACTTGCCGGACCCGTTCGACCCGAGCACAGCGACCCGCTCCCCGTAATAGACCTCCAGGTCGAACGGCTTCATCAGCCCGGTGAGCTCGAGCTCCTTGCACACGACGGCCCGCACCCCCGTGCGGCCGCCCCGCAGCCGCATCCGGATGTCCTGCTTGCGCGGCGGCTCCGGCGGCGGTCCCGCCTCCTCGAACTTCTCGAACCGCGTCCGCATGGCCCGGTACCGCGACGCCATGTCCGGGCTGCTCGCGGCCTGCCCCCGCAGCCTGAGCACCAGCGCCTTGAGCCGCGCGTGCTCCTCCTCCCACCGGCGCAAGAGCTCCTCGAACCGCGCGAACCGCTCGGCCCGCGCGTCGTGGAAGGTGTCGAAGCCGGAGCCGTGCACCCACGCGTCGGCCCCCGTCGGCCCCGGCTCCATGCTCACGATCTTGTCGGCGGACCGCGAGAGCAGCTCGCGGTCGTGGGACACGAAGAGGACCGTCTTGCGGGTCTCCTTCAGCCGCTCCTCCAGCCACCGCTTGCCCGGCACGTCCAGATAGTTGTCCGGCTCGTCGAGCAGCAGCACCTCGTCGGGCCCCCGCAGCAGGGCCTCCAGTACGAGCCGCTTCTGCTCACCCCCGCTGAGCGTCCGCACCGCGCGGAACTGCGCCTTGTCGTACGCGATCCCCAGCGCCGCCATCGCGCACATGTCCCAGACGGTCTCGGCGTCGTACCCGCCGACCTCCGCCCAGTCGGACAACGCCTGCGCGTAAGCCATCTGCGCCTTCTCGTCGTCCACGGTCAGGATCCCGTGCTCCGCCCTGTCGACGGCGGCGGCCGCCTCCCGGATCCGGTCCGGGGACACCGACACCAGCAGGTCCCGTACGGTCCGCTCGTCCTGTACGGACCCCACGAACTGGCCCATCACCCCGAGCCCGCCACTGACGGTCACGGACCCGCCGTGCGGCTGCAGCTCCCGGGAGATCAGCTTGAGCAGGGTCGTCTTGCCCGCTCCGTTGGGCCCGACCAGGGCCACGACAGCGCCCTCCCCGACCCGGAAGGAGACGTCGCCGAGCAACGGCCGCCCGTCCGGCAGGTAGTACTCGACGTGTGCGGCCTCAAGATGTCCCATGCTCCGCATTCTCGCCGTCGTCCGCCGCATCACCCAACCGGTTTAGGATGCGCGGCATGAGCTTTGGGCAAGGGGGGCCCTCCTGGGGTGGCCCCGAGGGACAGCAGAGCCCTCACGATCCGTACGGAACACAGTCGTCAGCGGACACGCCGGACTGGGCGGCGCTGGCCGACGCCTCCGCCGCGCGCGCCCGCCGCAAGCGATGGACCTACATCGGCGGCGGCGTCCTGGCGACCGCCGTGATCGGCGCGATCGTCGCCACGGCGGTCGTCACGACGAACAGCAACAGCACGAACACCGACCACACCAACTCCGCGAGCGAGCTGCCGACGCCCGAGACCCTGCCGACCGAGTCCGCGCAGCCCGGCCCCTCGTTCTCCTCCCAGGCGCCCCCGCCCCCGCCCAATCCCCGGGACTTCATCTCCAGCGCGAAGAAGGACAAGCTGCCGCTGAGCGCCGACACCCTCTTCCCCGGCAAGAAGCTGAAGATGGGCGACCGCTCGTACACCAAGGGCGCGACGAACCGCACGACCAGCTGCTCCGCCGCGACCCAGGGGGCACTGGGCTCCGTACTCACCAGCAACGGTTGCGACCAGGTCGTCCGCGCGACGTACTTCAAGAGCGGCGTGGCCGTCACCGTGGGCGTCGCGGTCTTCGACACCGCCGCCCAGGCCGCCAAGGCCAAGGAGCAGGCGAGCGGGGGCCTCGCCTCTCTCCCCGGCGCCGGCGTCCCCACGTTCTGCCGGGGCGGCTCGGTCTGCCGCAAGACCACCAACGCATACGGCCGTTACGCCTACTTCACCGTGAGCGGCTTCACCACCGGCAAGAACGTCACGCAGGCCGACCGTGACGTCTTCACCACCGGCGACGACCTCGCGGAGTTCACATTCCGCCAGATCCACCAGCGCGGGAAGACCCAGGCGTCAGCAGCAGCCACCGCCGGCCAGTGAGCCGGCCGGCGAACCGGGCAGGGTCCGCATGTTGCGCGCCTGGCGAGCCCGCTCCGCCAGCAACGCGTCGGCGGGATAGCCGACTTCCTCCAGCGTGAGGCCGTGCGGGCGTACGACATGGACAGACGAGTCCCGTACGCCCGCCGCCAGCACCTTCCCCGGCCAGTCCGCGTCCCGGTGCCCGTCGCCGACGAACAGCATCGCGCCGACGAGCGAGCGCACCATGTTGTGGCAGAAGGCATCGGCGCGCACAGTCGCGGTGATGACCCCGTCCGTCCCCCGCTCCCAGCTCAGCTGCTGGAGGGTCCGGATGGTCGTCGCGCCCTCGCGCCGCTTGCAGTACGCCGCGAAATCGTGCTCCCCGACCAGCTTCTCGGCGGCCCGGTTCATGGCGTCGACGTCCAAGGGCCAGTCGTGCCACAGCACATGCCCGCGCAGCAGCGGGTCGACGCCCCCGGGATTGTCCGTCACGCGGTACGCGTAGCGCCGCCAGACGGCCGCGAACCTGGCATTGAACCCCGCGGGTGCCTCCGCCACCTTCCAGACCCGCACATCGTGCGGCAGCCGCCCCGCGAGCCGCCGCAGCAGCTTGTCGTGGTGCTCGGCCCACACGTCCTCGGGCAGGTCGACGTGGGCGACCTGCCCGCGCGCGTGCACGCCCGAGTCCGTACGCCCGGCGACCGTCAGCTCGTACGTGCGCGAGGACCGCGTCACGGTCCGCAGCGCGTCCTCGATCTCACCCTGGACCGTGCGCCGCTCGGTCTGCTTCGCCCACCCGGAGAAGTCCTTCCCGTCGTACGAAAGATCCAGCCGCACCCGCACGTGTCCCGGCGCCGCGCCCTCGGTGTCCTCAATGGTCTCGCTCACGAGCGAATCCTCTCCCACGGATCAAAACCAGAACGGGCCCGCACCGCCCCGAAGGGTGATGCGGGCCCGCCCAGTGGTGTCAGAACGCTCAGGCGTCCTTGGACTCACCCTCGGCCTCGGCGGCCGGAGCGGTCTCCTCGACAGCCTCGTCCTTCTTGAGGGCGTCTTCCTTCACCGCACGCTTCGTCGCGGCCTCGGCCTCACCGGTGGCGGCCTGCGCCACGGTCAGGGCCTCGACCAGCTCGATGACCGCCATCGGGGCGTTGTCGCCACGACGGTTGCCGATCTTCGTGATGCGGGTGTAACCACCGGGGCGGTTCTCGTACCGCGGGGCGATCTCGGTGAACAGCGTGTGCACGATGCTCTTGTCCGTGATCGTCTGCAGCACCAGGCGACGGTTGTGGATGTCGCCCTTCTTCGCCTTGGTGACCAGGCGCTCGGCGACGGGGCGCAGGCGGCGGGCCTTGGCCTCGGTCGTCGTGATGCGGCCGTGCTCGAACAGCGACTTCGCCAGGTTGGCGAGAAGCAGACGCTCGTGCGCGGCGCTGCCGCCCAGACGGGCACCCTTTGCGGGACGCGGCATGGTGTTTCTCCTTGTGTCTGCACCGGCCGTATCAGGTACCGGTGTCAGTTACCGACGAGCTAGTGCCCGCCGGAAGTCTTACGCTCCGGTGCGGGCCCATCGGGCCCGCACCGGCACAGTCAAGCCCGTCCGGCGACTGTGACTGAGGACCGAGCCTCGGCCGCCGGCGCAGGGCACGATCAGTACTGCTCGGTCTCGACGAAACCGGCGTCCGCGTCGTCGTCGGCGCCGAAGGCGTCGGCAGCGGCGGTCGGGTCGAATCCGGGCGGGCTGTCCTTGAGGGCCAGGCCCATGCCGGCCAGCTTCGCCTTGACCTCGTCGATCGACTTCGCACCGAAGTTGCGGATGTCGAGCAGGTCGGCCTCGGAGCGCGCCACGAGCTCACCCACGGAGTGGATGCCCTCGCGCTTGAGGCAGTTGTACGAACGAACGGTGAGCTCGAGCTCCTCGATCGGCAGCGCCAGGTCGGCGGCAAGGGCGGCGTCCGTGGGGGACGGGCCCATGTCGATGCCCTCGGCGTCGATGTTGAGCTCGCGCGCCAGACCGAACAGCTCGACCAGCGTCTTACCGGCGGACGCCATGGCGTCGCGCGGCCGCATGGCCTGCTTGGTCTCGACGTCGACGATCAGCTTGTCGAAGTCGGTGCGCTGCTCGACACGGGTCGCCTCGACCTTATACGTGACCTTGAGCACCGGCGAGTAGATGGAGTCGACCGGAATACGGCCAATCTCCTGGCCCACCTGCTTGTTCTGGACGGCGGAGACGTAGCCGCGACCGCGCTCGACGGTCAGCTCCATCTCCAGCTTGCCCTTGCCGTTCAGCGTCGCGAGGACGAGGTCCGGGTTGTGGACCTCGACACCGGCCGGCGGGGCGATGTCAGCAGCGGTGACCAGGCCCGGGCCCTGCTTGCGCAGGTACATCACGACGGGCTCGTCGTGCTCGCTGGAAACCACCAGCTGCTTGATGTTCAGGATGAGGTCGGTGACGTCCTCCTTGACACCCGGCACGGTGGTGAACTCGTGCAGGACGCCGTCGATCCGGATGCTGGTGACAGCGGCACCGGGGATCGAGGAGAGGAGCGTACGACGCAGAGAGTTGCCGAGGGTGTAACCGAAGCCCGGCTCGAGGGGCTCGATCACGAACCGCGAGCGGTACTCGTCGACGACCTCTTCGGTCAGCGACGGACGCTGAGCGATAAGCATGAGAAATGCCTCCAGTCTTGGCACCCACTATTTGATGCCAACTGTTACAAGGGTACGGGCGGCACGGCCCGAAGGACCGTACCGCCCGAGTACAACGCGTTCGGAGACGAAGGTCGGTCTTCACTCCTTGCGCACTGCAACAACCAGATCAGACGCGGCGACGCTTGGGCGGCCGGCATCCGTTGTGCGGGGTGGGGGTGACGTCCTGGATCGAGCCGACCTCGAGGCCGGTGGCCTGGAGGGAGCGGATCGCGGTCTCACGGCCGGAGCCGGGACCCTTGACGAAGACGTCGACCTTGCGCATGCCGTGCTCCTGCGCGCGGCGGGCGGCCGACTCGGCGGCCATCTGCGCGGCGAAGGGGGTGGACTTGCGCGAGCCCTTGAAGCCGACGTGGCCGGCGGAGGCCCAGGAGATCACGTTGCCCGAGGGGTCCGTGATCGAGACGATCGTGTTGTTGAACGTGCTCTTGATGTGGGCGTGCCCATGAGCGACGTTCTTCTTTTCCTTGCGGCGCACCTTCTTGACAGCGCCCTGACGACCCTTGGGGGGCATCTATAACTCCTACGGGAGGTGGTCGGTCCTCAGCGAAGACCGCTGGTAAGCGTCCGGCTGAGGACTACTTCTTGCCCGGCTTCTTCTTGCCGGCGATCGCGCGACGCGGGCCCTTGCGGGTACGAGCGTTCGTGCTGGTGCGCTGGCCGTGAACCGGCAGGCCGCGGCGGTGACGCAGACCCTGGTAGCAGCCGATCTCGACCTTGCGGCGGATGTCGGCCTGCACCTCGCGACGGAGGTCACCCTCGGTCTTGAAGTTGACGTCGACGTACTCGCGGATCTTGACCAGGTCCTCTTCGGCCAGGTCACGAACGCGCGTGTCCGGGTTCACGCCGGTAGCGGCGAGGGTCTCCTGGGCACGGGTACGACCGATGCCGAAGACGTAGGTAAGGGCGACCTCGATACGCTTTTCGCGCGGGAGGTCAACGCCTTCAAGGCGTGCCATTCATGGCTCCTGTTTGTTCGGAGGTCTTCCGCAGAACCGCTCCGTGGCCGCCGACCCCTCTCCCTCGAGAGAGTGGTACGGACCAGGTCCCCGGCCTCCGCCGGAGGTGTCAGCACCCGTGGGCACTGGGTTCTGCGTAATTACGTTTTTGCTTGCGTCGCGCGAAGTTCTGCGAGATGCAGGGGGTCGTACGTCAGCCCTGGCGCTGCTTGTGGCGCAGGTTTTCGCAGATGACCATGACCCGGCCGTGACGGCGGATCACCTTGCACTTGTCGCAGATCTTCTTGACGCTCGGCTTGACCTTCATGGGATGTGAGGTTCTCCGGGTCAGTGCCAATCACCCCGTGAGACACGGGGCGCGGGCAAGATCTACTTGTACCGGTAGACGATCCGGCCACGCGTCAGGTCGTACGGAGACAGCTCCACGACGACCCGGTCATCCGGGAGGATGCGGATGTAGTGCATACGCATCTTGCCGCTGATGTGCGCTAGGACTTTGTGACCGTTCTGAAGTTCCACCTTGAACATTGCGTTCGGGAGGGACTCGATCACGGTGCCCTCGATTTCGATGGCACCTTGCTTCTTGGCCACGCTTCGCCCTTCGAATCGGCTACCTTGATCGACTCACGCATCCGTATGCAGGCATACGGGTACACGCGAGCCGACGAGTCAGTCTACGTCAGGCACACGGAAAAGACGAATCCGGCAAGTGTGCCCAACAGTCAAGATCATTACGCCGTTCGGCTCAGTGGAGCCGGTTCTCGACGCCGCCGGCTCAGCCCAGCGGGTCGGGGGCGGCCGTGACGCCGTACTCCGCCAGCTTCGCCTTGCCGCCGTCCACCGCAGTGAGGACCAGCGGTCCCTCCTCGGTCAGCGCCACCGAGTGCTCCCAGTGCGAGGACCAGGTGCCGTCGGTGGTGACGACGGTCCAGTTGTCCTCCAGGACATCGGTGTGCGGCGTACCGAGGCTCACCATCGGCTCGATCGCCAGGCAGAAGCCGGGCACCAGCTTCGGGCCCTTGCCGCGCTTGCGCGTGACGTAGTTCAGCAGGTGCGGGTCCATGTGCATCTCGGAGCCGATGCCGTGGCCGCCGTAGTCCTCGATGATCCCGTACTTGCCCGTCGCCGGACGCGGCTGGCGGCGGATGTACGACTCGATCGCCTTCGAGATGTCGACGAGCCGGTTCCCCAGCTTCATCGCGGCCAGGCCCGCCCACATCGACTCCTCGGTCACCCGGGAGAGCTCGATCAGCTCGGGCGCGTGTCCCGTACCCACGAAGGCGGTGTACGCCGCGTCGCCGTGCCAGCCGTCGACGATCGCGCCGGCGTCGATCGAGATGATGTCGCCGTCCTTCAGGACCGTCTTCTCGTCCGGGATGCCGTGGACGACGACCTCGTTCACCGAGGTGCAGATGGTGGCGGGGAAACCGCCGTACCCGAGGAAGTTCGACTTCGCACCGTGCTCGGCGAGCACCTTGCGGGACACCTCGTCCAGATCCCTGGTGGTGGCGCCCGGCACGGCCGCCTCACGCGTGGCCGCGTGGACGGCGTCGACGACCAGCCCCGCCTCACGCATCTTCGCGATCTGCTCGGGGGTCTTGATCTCCACCATGTGTGTGCCTTCCACATTCGCTGTCACTACGTACTACGCACTGCGCACTATCTGCTACCCGCCCAACAGTACGGCCGCGGCGCCTCTCGGACACCGCGGCCGCAACCGTCGTACTGCTCGCTCGATCAGCCCTCGTCGGAGGACTTCTTCAGGGCTTCCATCGCGCGCTTGGTCACTTCGTCGACCTTGCCCAGCGCGGAGATGGTGACCACCAGGCCCTGAGCCTTGTAGTGGTCGATGATCGGCTCGGTCTCGCTGTGGTAGACCTCCAGCCGGCGGCGCACCGTTTCCTCAGTGTCGTCGCCGCGCTGGTAGAGCTCGCCGTCGCAGACATCACAGACGCCGTCCTGCCGGGGCGGGCTGTACGTCACGTGGAAGACGTGGCTCGAGTCGTTGCGGCAGATCCGGCGACCCGCGATCCGCTTGACGACCTCGTCCTCGGGGACCTCCAGGTCCAGTACGGCGTCCAGCTTCTGGCCCTCGGCCTTCAGCGTCTCGTCGAGAGCCGCGGCCTGGGAGACGTTGCGCGGGAAGCCGTCCAGCAGGAAACCGTTCACGGCGTCCTTCTGGTCCATGCGGTCCTTGGCCATCCCGATGGTGACCTCGTCCGGCACCAGGTTGCCGGCGTCCATGAACGCCTTCGCCTGCTTGCCAAGGGCAGTGCCCTGGCTGATGTTGGCGCGGAAGAGGTCGCCCGTGGAGATGTGCGGGATCGACAGGTTCTTGGCAAGGAACGCGGCTTGCGTTCCCTTGCCGGCACCGGGCGGTCCGACGAGGACGATTCGCATCAGCGGAGGAACCCTTCGTAATTGCGCTGCTGGAGCTGGCTCTCGATCTGCTTCACGGTCTCCAGGCCCACACCCACAATGATGAGGATGCTTGTTCCACCGAAGGGGAAGTCCTGGTTCGCGCCGAAGCCCGCCAACGCCATCGTCGGCACAAGAGCGATCAGACCCAGATACAGCGAGCCCGGCCAAGTGATCCGGTTGAGCACGTAGCTCAGGTACTCGGCGGTAGGCCGACCTGCCCGGATACCCGGGATGAAGCCACCATACTTCTTCATGTTGTCGGCGACTTCCTCGGGGTTGAACGAGATCGCCACATAGAAGAAGGCGAAGAACACGATCAACAAGAAGTACGTGGCGATGTAATACGGGTGGTCACCCTTGACGAAGTGGGCTTCGATCCAGGTCGCCCAGCCCGCCTTGGACCCGCTGAACTGAACGATCAGCGCCGGGATGTAGAGCAGCGACGACGCGAAGATGACAGGAATCACACCCGCCTGATTGACCTTCAGCGGGATGTACGTCGACGTACCCCCGTAGGACTTCCGGCCGATCATGCGCTTCGCGTACTGCACGGGGATGCGGCGCTGGGCCTGCTCGACGAAGACGACGAGCCCGACCATCGCGAAGCCGACCAGGATCACCGTGCCGAACTCGATCCAGCCACCCGCGAGTTCGCCCTGCTTCTTGATGGCCCACAGGGCGCCGGGGAAACCGGCGGCGATCGAGATGAACATCAGGATCGACATGCCGTTGCCGATGCCGCGGTCGGTGACGAGCTCACCGAGCCACATGACGGCCGCGGTGCCCGCGGTCATGGTGATGACCATCACGATGGTCACGAAGATGGACTTGTCCGGGACGATCTGGCCCGCGACCTGGCAGTTCTGGAAGATCGCACCATTACGGGCGGTGGCCACCAGACCCGTGCCCTGAAGTACCGCGAGGGCGACCGTCAGATAGCGCGTGTACTGCGTGATCTTGGCGGTACCGGACTGCCCTTCCTTCTTGAGCGCCTCCAGCCGCGGGATCACCACGGTCAGAAGCTGAAGGATGATGCTCGCCGTGATGTACGGCATGATGCCCAGCGCGAAGATCGTGATCTGCAGCAGGGCGCCACCGCTGAACATGTTGACGAGCCCGAAGAGCCCGCCCGTCTGTGCCTGGTCGACACAGATCTGCACGTTCTTGTAGTTGACGCCGGGAACCGGAATGTGGGCCCCGAGCCTGTACAGCACGATGATGCCGAGTGTGAAGAGCAGCTTCTTGCGCAGGTCGGGCGTCTTGAACGCCCGGGCGAACGCGGTGAGCACAGTGCCTCCTGCGCCCCCCGCGTAGCGCGCGGGGAGGTCATGGATCCTAGTTGGATGGTAAGTACATGGGCACCCCGCGCCGGAGCCCAGAGCTGCCCGGAAGATTACATTGCAAGCAACCCTACTGGGTCGAGCGACTACTCCGGAACGTCCTACAACAGCAGCAAGCCGTTCATCGCGTCAAGGATCCGCATCTCGCCTCAAGCCCCCTACACGCACCGCCCGTCGGAACCCGCTCACCTGCCCGCACGACTCAAGCAGCGCTCGCTCGTTCCGACATGAGACGACCCCACACGCGTCAGGCCAGCCCTCTCATCACAGGGCACCCTATGGTGCGCCCGACAAAGACGGCATCCTGCGCAAGGCCTAGCTCGGAGGCAGGACAGCACCCCTAGCCACACTGAGCCGCCTGGAGGTTGAGGCGCCACGCGCGGCCGACAGGAGGTGCCCAAGCGCTTCAGCTGCCCCCGGACTGCATCGAATCAGACGCATTAGAAACCCATTTCTTTATGTTGTTCTCAAGTGTCGAAAGTTCACTCTTCCGACTGGATATCACACCGATCTCGTAGATGGACTGCACCTGTACCATTGTATCCAAATATCCCACTTGAGTTCTGCATCTCGCATCGGCCGTTGCCGCAGCCTTTTCCGTAGCCCCGGCTTCATCTCCATTCCAGCGGTCATCGTTGGCAGCGTCTTGGGGAGAAGAGTAGAGATAGCCTTCTTCGCGCATACACTCCGACCATCTCTCCACCACCTTTAGAGCCCTCGCATCTCTGGAGGCTTTGGAGACTGCCTCGAGCCGGATCACTTGCACCTGCGCCTCGCCCAGACCTGTCGGACTGGCAAATTCTTGTCGCGTCAGCTCAACGCCCTCGCCGGTAATTTTCGATGGAACACGCGTACCTTGCGTTATCGCGTCCGCCACTTTACGGACGCAACCTCCTTCGGGTACGGATTTCCCATTATATTTACGTACAACGCCCCGCAACAAATCTTGCTGGGTCTTTGAAGATTTCCTATCCCATTCTGGTATACCCCTCTCCACAGCTTGCGGGGGTTGGTTGTAACCATATCTGCGAGCTTGTTCGAGCGGGATTACGATGAACTCAGGGTGTGCTTCATCGGCCGGTGCAACCGTCGGCTCCGGTAGTGGATTGCTGCGGTACCCAAGGCTGCGCAAACAACGGTTCGTCAGCCTCGCCTCCGCCTTGCGCATAATCATACTTTCCTGCCGTGTAGGTAGGTAGGCGTCGAGAGGTGTCACTACCGGAGCTGCCGGCTCTAACGGCTGCGGTGCTGGCTCATCAGGTCGGCCAGACCTTGCTTCGCCGGAGCAGCCGACAGCCACTGCCAGCAGCAGCAGCAACGGCAACCAACTTTTTGCGCTCATGTTTCCTCACAAGCAGCCGAGTGGCCAACCCCTACAGGGGCGGGCCACTCGGCAAATCACAGATCGAATTACGACCTAGCAGCCATACTTCGAGTAGGAACTCGCCTCGTTGTTGTGATTCGCGTAAGCCCCAGCGATGTTGCCGCCCCAGCCCTTCGGGATATTGAACTTGTTCCCTCGATAGTCCTTGTCCCAGAACAAGCTGTAACCGGTACAGGACGTTCCTGTTCCAGCCGTGTAGGACGAGATGGCATCGTTGAGGTTTCCACTGGCATTGATCCAGTTGTTATTGCCGTTCGTGAAATTCGTGTCCTGGCCGCCGAGGTCGAAGTAGCCCTCGCTCTTATGCCTGTCGAAATTACGGTAGACGCAGAGTTCTGTGCTGGAGCATGTGCCGTCTCCTGCATCTGCGAAAGCTGATGACGTTACCCCGAGGGATGAAACGACTGTTGTAGCAAGCGTGAACACAGTCAGTGCGAGAACGCGAGTTTTCCGCATACAAGACCCCCATTTTAAATCTCGACCCCATAAGAGCCGAGATGACGACGCAGCGAAAACTCGGTTTTCGAGCCCCCGCGTCGTTCCCCTATCTTTTCTGCTGACATAGATCGCACCCTGGTCATGGCGCGAGCCAGCGATTCGAGAATAGGTGCACCAGAAGGAAGAAGTCAACGAATCAGTAACATCCTGGCCTCACCATGAACAATGACATCCCGACAACAACCCCTCAAACTGGGGCATAACTTTGTCCGCACATAGCCGCTTTCTTGAATGTAGGACTAAATTCTCCAAACGGTGGGGCTACACTGTGGCTCTGTTACTGAAGCTATAGCAAGCCTGTCAGACGCAGAGGCCAGGGAGAATAGCCGCGCGGCGCCTTAATGGGGCTGTCGAGACGCAGTACTGCTGGAGTCTTCTATTCCAGTACCTCATCTGCGGAATGAACCGTCGATTTCCAGCCGTATCGGGCCGGGCGTCAGCACAACCGGGCAACACAAAAACCGCCGGGGATACCTCTGTAGAGGCATCCCCGGCGGCGGGTGTTCATTTTTCAGCCCACGGGCTCGTCTCTCAGACGAGCTCGGTGACGGTGCCGCCAGCGGCAGCGATCTTCTCCTTGGCGGAGGCGGAAACGGCGTCAACCGTCACCGTCAGTGCCACGGAGACCTCGCCGGCGCCGAGCACCTTGACGAGCTGGTTCTTACGAACCGCACCCTTGGCGACCAGGTCGGCCACCGTGACCTCTCCACCCTGCGGGTAGAGGTCGGCGAGCTTGTCCAGGTTCACGACCTGGTACTCGGTGCGGAACGGGTTCTTGAAGCCCTTGAGCTTCGGCAGACGCATGTGGAGGGGCATCTGCCCGCCCTCGAAGCGCTGCGGAACCTGGTAACGGGCCTTGGTGCCCTTGGTACCACGACCTGCGGTCTTACCCTTGGACGCCTCACCACGACCCACACGGGTCTTGGCGGTCTTGGCTCCCGGGGCGGGCCGGAGGTTGTGGACCTTCAGCGGGTTGTTCTCCGCCATGTCAGTCGACCTCCTCAACCGTCACGAGGTGGCGGACGGTGTGAACCATTCCGCGGAACTCGGGGCGGTCCTCCTTGACAACCACGTCGTTCAGGCGCTTGAGCCCGAGCGAACGCAGGGTGTCGCGGTGGTTCTGCTTGCTGCCGATGTACGACTTCGTCTGCGTGATCTGGAGACGGGCCATTACGCACCCGCTCCCGCACGCGCACGGAGCAGGGCCGCGGGGGCCACGTCCTCGAGGGGCAGACCACGGCGAGCCGCGATCTCCTCGGGACGCTGCAGACCCTTGAGGGCCGTCACAGTCGCGTGAACGATGTTGATGGGGTTCGACGAGCCGAGCGACTTCGACAGGATGTCGTGAACGCCGGCGCACTCGAGCACGGCACGCACCGGGCCACCGGCGATAACGCCGGTACCGGGGGAAGCCGGCTTGAGCAGGACGACGCCCGCAGCCTTCTCGCCCTGAATCGGGTGAGGGATGGTGCCCTGGATGCGCGGAACCTTGAAGAAGCTCTTCTTGGCCTCTTCAACGCCCTTGGCAATGGCCGCGGGAACTTCCTTGGCCTTGCCGTATCCGACGCCTACAGTGCCGTCACCGTCGCCCACCACGACCAGCGCGGTGAAGCTGAAGCGGCGACCACCCTTGACAACCTTGGCGACACGGTTGATCGCGACAACGCGCTCAACGTAAGCGGTCTTCTCGGCGGCAGCGCCACCGTCGCGACCCTTCCGGTCCCGCCGCTCGCCGCCACCGGCACCGCTTCCGCGGCGCTGGGGTCCAGCCATTGGATTTACCTCTCTCTGTTACGTCCGTTAGTCCCGGAACCGGGGCTTAGAACTTCAGCCCGGCTTCGCGGGCGGCGTCAGCCAGAGCGGCAATGCGCCCGGCGTACCTGTTGCCACCACGGTCGAACACGACGGCCTCGACGCCGGCAGCCTTGGCACGCTCGGCGACAAGCGCGCCGACCTGCTGGGCCTGGGCGCTCTTGTCGGCCTCGCCACCGCGGATCGAGGCGTCCAGGGTCGACGCCGACGCGAGCGTGTGGCCCGCGATGTCGTCGATGACCTGAGCCACGATGTTGCGGTTGGAGCGCGTCACGACCAGGCGAGGACGCTCCGGCGTACCGGAGACGTGCTTGCGGACGCGGATGTGGCGGCGCTTGATGGCAGCGCGCTTGTACGCGTCACCCTTGGCGATCTTTACACCGTATGCCATGGCTTACTTACCCGCCTTTCCAACCTTGCGGCGGATAACCTCGCCGGCGTACTTGACGCCCTTGGCCTTGTACGGGTCGGGCTTCCGCAGCTTGCGGATGTTAGCGGCGACCTCGCCGACCTTCTGCTTGTCGATTCCCTCGACGCTGAGCTTCGTGGGCGACTCGACCTTGAAGGTGATGCCCTCGGGGGCCTCAACGACGATCGGGTGGCTGTAGCCCAGGGCGAACTCCAGGTTGGAGCCCTTCGCCTGGACGCGGTAACCGACACCGCTGATCTCGAGCGCCTTGGTGTAACCCGCGGTCACGCCGGTGATCATGTTCGCCACCAGCGTGCGGGACAGGCCGTGAAGGGCCTTGTTCTGACGCTCGTCGTTCGGGCGGGTGACGCTGAGCACGCCGTCCTCACCCTTGGTGACCTCGATCGGCGCGGCGACGGTGTGCGAGAGGGAACCCTTGGGGCCCTTCACCGCGACCGTGCGGCCATCGATGGTGACGTCCACACCGGCGGGAACCTGGATGGGGAGCTTGCCGATTCGCGACATTAGCTTTTCCTCCGTTCCCGACTACCAGACGTAGGCGAGGACTTCCCCACCTACGCCCTTCTTGCCTGCCTGCTGGCCGGTCAGGAGACCGTGGGACGTGGAGATGATCGCCACGCCCAGGCCGCCGAGGACCTTCGGCAGGTTGGTGGACTTCGCGTAAACGCGCAGACCCGGCTTCGAGATCCGCTTGATGCCCGCAATGGAGCGCTCACGGTTCGGGCCGAACTTCAGCTCGAGAACGAGGGACTTGCCAACTTCGGCGTCCTCGACCTTCCAGCCGGTGATGAAGCCCTCCTGCTGGAGGATCTCCGCGATGTGCGACTTGATCTTGCTGTGCGGCATAGCCACGGTGTCGTGGTACGCCGAGTTCGCGTTACGCAGACGAGTCAGCATGTCCGCGATCGGATCAGTCATGGTCATGAATTGGCCTTCGGCCTCTCTCGCCGGGGTTTCCTGTATGCGCCATCCCTCTCCCCACTCAGTGGCGGGACGGGTGCGGTGCGGGGACCTACGGCGTAGTAAGTCGGTCAGGGCGGCAGGCGCCCAACCCCGCAAGCCTACGGCATGCGGTGTCGGGCTCCTGCCGACCAGATACTTACCGAGAGCATCCGGAGTACGGGAAGTCCCGTACTACCAGGAGCTCTTGGTCACGCCCGGCAGCTCGCCACGGTGAGCCATCTCACGAAGGCACACGCGGCACAGGCCGAACTTGCGGTAGACGGAGTGCGGCCGGCCGCAGCGCTGGCAACGCGTGTACGCGCGCACAGCGAACTTCGGCTTGCGGGCCGCCTTAGCGATCAGGGCCTTCTTCGCCACGGTCAGTTCTCCTTGAACGGGAAGCCGAGGTGACGAAGGAGGGCACGACCCTCGTCGTCGTTGGTCGCCGTGGTGACCACGGTGATGTCCATGCCCCGGACCCGGTCGATCTTGTCCTGGTCGATCTCGTGGAACATGACCTGCTCCGTGAGACCGAAGGTGTAGTTGCCACGGCCGTCGAACTGCTTCGGCGACAGACCACGGAAGTCACGGATACGCGGCAGCGCGAGCGACAGCGTACGGTCCAGGAACTCCCACATGCGGTCACCGCGGAGGGTGACGTGGCAGCCGATCGGCTGACCCTCGCGCAGCTTGAACTGCGCGATGGACTTCCGGGCCTTGGTGACGGCCGGCTTCTGGCCGGTGATCGTGGTGAGGTCGCGAATCGCGCCATCGATCAGCTTGGAGTCGCGGGCGGCGTCGCCCACACCCATGTTGACCACGATCTTGACGAGACCGGGGATCTGCATGACGTTCTCGTAGGAGAACTCTTCACGCAGCTTGCCCGCGATCTCCTCGCGGTAGCGCAGCTTGAGACGCGGCGCGGTGGTGGTAGTCATCAGATGTCCTCACCGGTGCGCTTGGCAACGCGGATCTTGTTGCCCTCGTCGTCAAAGCGGTAGCCGACGCGAGTAACGACCTTCTTGCCGTCCTTCTCCACAACCAGCTGAACGTTGCTGACGTGGATCAGGGCCTCGGTCGTCACAATGCCACCGGTCTGCGAACCGCGAGCGGTCTGACCGGCCTTCGTGTGCTTCTTGACCCGGTTGACACCCTCGACCAGGACGCGGTTCTCGCGGGGAACGGCCAGAATGACCTTGCCCTGCTTGCCCTTGTCCTTACCGGTGATGACCTGAACCAGGTCGCCCTTCTTGATCTTCATGCTTACAGCACCTCCGGCGCGAGCGAGATGATCTTCATGAACTTCTTCTCGCGCAGCTCACGGCCCACCGGGCCGAAGATACGGGTGCCACGAGGGTCGCCGTCGTTCTTGAGAATGACAGCGGCGTTCTCGTCGAAGCGGATGTACGAGCCGTCCTGGCGGCGGCGCTCCTTGACGGTGCGAACGATGACAGCCTTGACGACGTCACCCTTCTTCACGTTGCCGCCGGGGATCGCGTCCTTGACGGTGGCGACGATGACGTCGCCGATGCCCGCGTAGCGGCGACCCGAGCCACCGAGAACACGGATGGTGAGAATTTCCTTCGCACCCGTGTTGTCGGCGACACGCAGTCGCGACTCCTGCTGGATCACGTCTATCTCCTGATCGTCTGCCGGTTCCCGGCGAGGGGCTCCTTGCGGAGGCCCCTCACCGAGCCTGGCGGAACTGCCTAGTGGGGAAGTTTCCCTCTAGGAATTACTTGGCCTTCTCGAGGATCTCGACGATGCGCCAGCGCTTGCTCGCCGACAGCGGACGCGTCTCCATGATGAGGACGCGGTCGCCGACGCCGGCAGCGTTCTGCTCGTCGTGCGCCTTGAGCTTGTTCGTACGGCGGATGACCTTGCCGTACAGGGCGTGCTTGACGCGATCCTCGACAGCGACGACGACAGTCTTGTCCATCTTGTCGCTGACGACGAGACCCTCACGGGTCTTGCGGAAGCCGCGGTCGGTGTTGGTCTCAGTCACAGTCTTCTCGCTCATCAGGCGCTCTCCACCGTCTCGATGCCCAGCTCGCGCTCACGCATCAGGGTGTAGATCCGGGCGATGTCCTTACGGACGGACTTGAGCCGGCCGTGGTTCTCGAGCTGTCCGGTCGCCGCCTGGAAGCGGAGGTTGAACAGTTCTTCCTTGGCCTCACGGAGCTTCGCGACGAGGTCCTCGTCGTTGAGCTCGCGCAGCTCGGTCGCCTTGGTACCGGCCGCCATCACGACTCACCTGCCTCGCGCCGAACAATCCGGCACTTCATCGGAAGCTTGTGAGCAGCGCGGGTGAGCGCCTCACGAGCAATCTTCTCGTTCGGGTAGGACAGCTCGAACATGACCCGACCCGGGTGCACGTTCGCGATCCACCACTCGGGAGAACCCTTACCGGAACCCATGCGGGTCTCGGCAGGCTTCTTCGTCAGGGGGCGGTCCGGGTAGATGTTGATCCAGACCTTGCCGCCACGCTTGATGTGGCGGGTCATCGCGATACGAGCAGCCTCGATCTGGCGGTTCGTCACGTACGCCGGGGTCAGCGCCTGGATGCCGTACTCGCCGAATGCGACCTCAGTGCCACCCTTCGCCATACCGCGGCGCTTGGGGTGGTGCTGCTTGCGGTGCTTGACCCTACGAGGGATCAGCATTTCGGTCAGGCCTCCGTTCCGGTGCTCTCAGCCGGAGCAGCGGCGGCGGGAGCGTCGGCCTTGGGGGCCTCAGCTGCCGGTGCGCCCTGCTGCGGCTTGCGGCCGCGGCCGCCACGCTCGCCACCACGACCGCCACGGCCACCGGCCGGACGGTCGGCCGCGCCGCCACCACGGGCCGGGCGGTTACCCGCACGGGCCGCAGCGTTCTCGGCACGGACCTCGGCGATGTTCTTGACGTCGCCCTTGTAGATCCAGACCTTCACGCCGATACGGCCGAAGGTGGTCTTGGCCTCGAAGAAGCCGTAGTCCACGTTCGCGCGCAGCGTGTGCAGCGGCACACGACCCTCGCGGTAGAACTCGGACCGGGACATCTCGGCGCCGCCGAGACGGCCACCACACTGGATCTTGATGCCCTTGGCGCCGGCCTTCATCGTGCCCTGCATGCTCTTACGCATGGCGCGACGGAAGGAGACGCGGGAGGAGAGCTGCTCGGCAACGGCCTGAGCAACCAGCTGAGCGTCCATCTCGGGGTTCTTGACCTCGAGGATGTTCAGCTGGACCTGCTTGCCCGTGAGCTTCTCGAGGTCACCGCGGATGCGGTCGGCCTCGGCGCCACGGCGGCCGATGACGATGCCCGGACGTGCGGTGTGGATGTCCACACGCACGCGGTCACGGGTGCGCTCGATCTCAACCTTCGAGATGCCGGCGCGCTCCATGCCGGACGTCATCATCCTGCGGATGGCGACGTCTTCCTTGACGTAGTCCTTGTACAGCTTGTCGGCGTACCAACGGGACTTGAAGTCCGTGGTGATGCCGAGCCGGAACCCGTGCGGGTTTACCTTCTGGCCCATTACCGGGAACCTTCCTTGCTGCTGACGACCACGGTGATGTGGCTGGTCCGCTTGCGGATCCGGTAGGCACGGCCCTGAGCACGCGGACGGAACCGCTTCAGGGTCGGGCCCTCGTCGACGTACGCCTCGCTGATGACCAGCGAGGAGGCGTCCGTGTGGTCGTAGTTGTGCGCAGCGTTGGCAATGGCGCTGTCAAGCACCTTGCCGACCGGCACGCTCGCGGCCTGCGCGGCGAAACGCAGGACCGCCTGAGCCTCCGTGGCATCCATGCCACGGATAAGGTCCACCACGCGGCGGGCCTTCATGGGCGTGACGCGGATGTACCGCGCCTGGGCCCTGGCTTCCATGGTTGTCCCTTCGGTGTCGTTCATAGTCATCGCACCCCGCCTTAGCGGCGCTTCGACTTGCGGTCGTCCTTGACGTGGCCGCGGAAGGTGCGGGTCGGCGCAAACTCGCCGAGCTTGTGGCCGACCATCGACTCGGTGACGAACACCGGGACGTGAATCTTGCCGTTGTGCACCGCGATGGTGTGACCCAGCATGCTGGGAATGATCATCGAGCGCCGGGACCAGGTCTTGATGACGTTCTTGGTGCCAGCTTCGTTCTGTACGTCCACCTTCTTTACGAGGTGTCCGTCGACGAAGGGCCCCTTCTTGAGACTGCGCGGCATCTAAACCCGCTCCTAGCGCTTCTTGTTCGACTTGCGGCGGCGGACGATGTACTTGCTCGATGCCTTCTTCGGCGAGCGAGTACGACCTTCCTTCTGACCCCACGGGCTGACCGGGTGACGACCACCGGAAGTCTTGCCCTCACCACCACCGTGCGGGTGGTCAACGGGGTTCATCGCGACACCACGAACGGTCGGGCGGACGCCCTTCCAACGCATACGGCCGGCCTTGCCCCAGTTGATGTTCGACTGCTCGGCGTTGCCGACCTCGCCAATCGTGGCGCGGCAGCGGGCGTCGACCAGGCGGATCTCACCGGAAGGCATACGAAGGTGGGCCATCGTGCCCTCCTTCGCCAGCAGCTGCACGGAGGCACCCGCGGAACGGGCGAACTTCGCGCCGCCGCCGGGCCGCAGCTCGATGGCGTGGATGGTCGTACCGACCGGGATGTTGCGCAGCGCCAGGTTGTTGCCGGGCTTGATGTCGGCGCCAGGGCCGTTCTCAATCCGGTCACCCTGCGTGAGCCCACGCGGTGCGATGATGTAGCGCTTCTCGCCGTCTGCGTAGTGCAGCAGCGCGATGCGCGCGGTGCGGTTCGGGTCGTACTCGATGTGAGCGACCTTCGCCGGCACGCCGTCCTTGTCGTGACGACGGAAGTCGATCACGCGGTAGGCGCGCTTGTGTCCGCCACCCTGGTGGCGAACGGTGATCCGACCGGCGTTGTTACGGCCGCCCTTGCTGTGCAGGGGGCGGACCAGCGACTTCTCCGGCGTGGACCGCGTGATCTCGACAAAGTCGGCTACGGAGGAGCCACGGCGGCCCGGCGTAGTCGGCTTGTACTTGCGGATTCCCATTTCTCAGTCCTCGTCCGATTCCGGACGATCCAGACCGCCGTTAGGCGGTCGGACCGCCGAAGATGTCGATACGGTCGCCCTCGGCGAGGGTCACGATGGCGCGCTTCGTGTCGGAGCGCTTGCCGAAGCCGGTCTTGGTGCGCTTGCGCTTACCCTGCCGGTTGATCGTGTTGACCCCGGTGACCTTGACCCCGAAGACCGCCTGGACGGCCTGCTTGATCTGGGTCTTGTTGGAGCCGGGCGCGACGATGAACGTGTACTTGTTCTCGTCGAGCAGCGCGTAGCTCTTCTCGGATACAACCGGCTTGACGAGTACGTCACGCGGGTCCGTGAAGGTCTTGCTGGTTACGGTCGCCTCAGCCATCAGACGTCGCTCCCTTCGGTCTCATCGGCCTTGGTGGGGCCAGACACGAAAGACTCGAAAGCAGCCTTGGTGAAGACCACGTCGTCAGAGACGAGCACGTCGTACGTGTTCAGCTGGCCCGGCTCCAGGAGGTGCACCTGGGGCAGGTTGCGGGCGGAGAGCCACGCGGCCTCGTCCGAACGCTCGGCGATCAGGAGCACGTGCTTGCGCTCGCTGACCTTGCCCAGCAGGTTCTTCGCGGCCTTCGTGGACACAACCGCGCCCTCGACCACGTCGGAGACGACGTGGATGCGAGCGTTGCGGGCCCGGTCGGTGAGGGCGCCACGCAGAGCGGCGGCCTTCATCTTCTTGGGCGTGCGCTGCGAGTAGTCACGCGGCTGCGGGCCGTGGACGACGCCACCGCCGGCGAACTGCGGGGCGCGGGTCGAACCCTGACGGGCGCGGCCGGTGCCCTTCTGGCGGTACGGCTTCCTGCCGCCACCACGGACTTCGCCGCGACGCTTGGTCTTGTGCGTGCCCTGACGGGCAGCGGCCAGCTGTGCGACAACGACCTGGTGGATCAGCGGGATGCTGACCTTGGCGTCGAAGATCTCCGCGGGGAGTTCGACGGTCCCGGCCTTGTCGCCTGCCGGCGTAAGGATGTCAATGGTGCTCATCGGTTCCTCAAACCCCCTTGGCCGCGGTGCGGACCAGGACGAGGCCACCGTTGGGGCCGGGGACGGCGCCCTTGATGAGCAGCAGACCCTTCTCGGCGTCAACGGCGTGGACGGTCAGGTTCTGGGTGGTGACCCGCTCGTTGCCCATACGACCCGCCATGCGCATGCCCTTGAAGACACGGCCGGGAGTGGCACAGCCACCGATGGAACCGGGCTTGCGGTGCACGCGGTGGGCACCGTGGGAAGCCTTGCCACCGGCGAAGTTGTGACGCTTCATGACACCGGCGAAGCCCTTGCCCTTGCTCTTGCCCGTGACGTCAACCTTGACGCCGGACTCGAACACCTCGGCAGTGATCTCCTGGCCGAGCGTGTACTCGCTGGCGTCGGAGGTGCGGAGCTCCACCAGGTGGCGGCGCGGGGTCACGTCGGCCTTGGCGAAGTGGCCCTTGAGGGGCTTGTTCACCTTGCGAGGGTCGATCTCGCCGAAGGCGATCTGGACCGACTCGTAGCCGTCGGAGTCATTCGTGCGGACCTGGGTCACGACATTAGGCCCGGCCTTGACGACGGTCACCGGGACAACCCGGTTGTTCTCGTCCCAGACCTGGGTCATGCCGAGCTTCTCGCCCAGGATTCCCTTAATCTGCTTAGCCATCTCCGCGCCCCTCAGAGCTTGATCTCGATGTCAACGCCGGCCGGAAGGTCCAGGCGCATCAGCGAGTCAACGGTCTTGGGAGTGGGGTCGAGGATGTCGATGAGGCGCTTGTGCGTGCGCATCTCGAAGTGCTCGCGAGAATCCTTGTACTTGTGCGGCGACTTGATGACGCAGTACACGTTCTTCTCTGTGGGCAGCGGCACCGGGCCTGCGACCGACGCACCAGTGCGAGTCACCGTCTCGACGATCTTCTTCGCCGAAGAGTCGATGACCTCGTGGTCGTAGGCCTTGAGCCGGATGCGGATCTTCTGTCCCGCCATGGCTACCTAGTAGTCCTGTTCTCTCATAACGCTCTGGGACCCGGGGGCTGTCTGTGTCAGCACGGTTCTCTTCTCCGACCCACGCGGTCGGGCGTGTCGCATCCTCGCCACATAGAAATCCCTGAAGGTTTTCCCTGCAGTAGGGGATGCGGTCCGCGACCGCAAGCCGAGGGCGGAACACCCACCGGGCGCCTGGTATCAGCCCCGCTGACGCTTCCCGAAAGATTCCCGTACGTCCGCCCCAGCGCTGCCCGGAGGGGCAGTTAGGGCGACGAGTACTGTGGGACTCGCTTCCGGTCCTCCCGACGGGAGGCGCGCAGCATCGGCACTCAACCGAGCAACCCCGACAGTCTGCCATACGGGGCACAGCCCGCGCCAATCGGGCGCAAGAGATTACCCCGTGCGTGACGGACGTCAAACCCAGTGCTCCGGCCGGGCGCGCCGCAGCCGCCCGGCCGTGGCGCTCGGTTCAGAGCCGTCCGGCGTCGCGGCGCCTTCGCCTGGCTACCACGAGACCGACGGTCAGAGCGGCGGCGGCAGCCGTCAGCCCGACACCGAGGACGGTCTGGCCGGTCCCGCTGCCACCTGCGACGGTGCTGCCGGTACCGCCCCTGACGCCGCGACTGGGGGACACCGTGGGCTGCACGGGCGCGGCGGTGGCCGGGGTGGTGGCTGTGGTGGCCGGACCGCTATCCGGCACCGTGTCCGTGGCCGGCTCTGTGGCCTCGGTGGTGGCGGGCGCCGGGGTGACGGCTGTGGCCGTGCCGATCTCGCCCCTGCTGGGCAGGGCCTCGCAGGCGATGCCGTCGTCCTCCCCCGGGTCCTCGTCGAGCCCGCTCGGGTCACTGGTGTCCCGGCTGAACTCCGCCTGCGCCTCCTCCTGGAAGGTGAAGTCGCTGCAGTCGAGGTCCGGCTGCGCGTGCGCGACGCCGGACAGCGGAATGGAGACGGCTGCGGTCAGCACCAGGGCCGCTGCGGCGGTACGAAGGTTCATTTCTCGAACGTAAGCAGCGCGATCTTTCCCTGCCACTCGACCGCGACTGCTCCGAACGTGTCGGGGGCCCCGGAGAATCGGGGAGCCCTGCCGGGCAACCCGGACGCCCGGGCAGCCGTCTAGACCAACGCGGCCCGGCCTCGGGGGGCGGGCCGCGCCATCAGATCGACGGGGATGTACGCGCGCCGCGGGGAGCACCCGCAGCGGGGGAAGCGGACGGAGCGCGGGCCTTGGGCAGCACGAATGAAGGCGCTCCCGTGCGCCCGGAAGAGGTCCCGGAGGAGGCCCCGGAAGAAATCCCGGCACCGGAGCGGCCGGGGCCGCGCCCTGCCCGGCGCGCCCTGCTCACCTCGACTGCCGCCCTCACCGCCGGGCTCACCCTCGCCTCGTGCTCCGTACCCGCCCCGCGCCGCACGGGCCCCGCGCCCGATCCGATGCCCGGCAAGCAGATATCCAGCCCACGCCGGGCCCTGCTGATGCAGATACTCGCCCACCCGGACGACGACCTGTACTTCATGAACCCGGACACCCGGCACACGCTGGATTCCGGCGTCCCGCTGGTCTGCGTGTACGTCACCGCGGGCGAGGCCAACGGCGTCAACCGGATCCCCGGCGCCGGGCCGCAGCCGGCCGACCGGACGGCGTACTCCTCCGCCCGCCACCAGGGACTGCGCCAGGCGTACGCGGCCCTCCTGGGCCTCCCCCGGTTCACGAAGTGGCAGAAGTCCGTGACCACCCTGCGCGGGGACCGCAGGGCCGAGCGGAACACGCTCGCGAACGGCGGGCGCCGGGTCGATCTGGTCTTCCTCAACCTGGCCATGCACACCACGCGGGGCCGGATGGGCCTGCCCAGCCTCTGGGAAGCACGCGGGCTTTCGCTGCGCACCGTCGTGGCCGACGACTCGCCGCTGCAGAAGGCCGGATCGTACGACTACGACGGGCTCGTCGACGTACTCGCGGGGCTGATGGAGCGCTACCGCCCCACGCTTGTGCAGACCCTCGACCCGGACCCCGACATCCAGCACAGCGACGAGGCCACCCGGCGCCGCGACAGCGAACAGCCCGGGTACTCCGACCACGCCGACCACACCGCCGTCGCGTCGTTCGCCTGGGCCGCGATGATCCGGCGGGTCGCCGAGGCCACGGAGGGCGGCGGAGAGGTGCCGGCCTTCGTCGCGGCGTCCTATCGCGGCTACTACAACCGCCACTGGCCGAAGAACCTCCCGGAGCCCGTCCTACGGGAGAAGGCATCCCATCTCGTCCCGTACGGCGGGGCTCCCCACTGGGAGTGCGGCAACCCGGCGGGCTGCGGCGACTACAACGTCGGCGGCGACCGCCCGCTCACCAACCCCAAGGGCTGGGTCCGCTCGACCCACTACCGCTACCCCGGCACCCGCCCGGTCGTCACCACCGGCCGCGACGGGCGGCTGGAGGCGTACGGCGTGCTGGGCCTGCGGCTCGCGCGCTGGCGCGAGCCGCAGGCCGGCAGCAGCGCGTGGGGCGCCCCGGTCGACCTCGGCGGCGGTCCGCTGGCGCCCGCACTCGGCTCGGCGGCACTCCGTGACGGCCGGCAGCTCCTCTTCGGCCTGCGCTTCTCCGCGCTCGCGGGCCATGGCGCGGCCAACACGCGCGAGATCGTACTGCTCGAACAGCGGACGCCCGGCGGAGCGTTCGGTGCCTGGACCGGCCTCGGCAACCCGGAAAGACGGCACGACCGGGGCCGCCGCATCGGCTCCCCCGTCGCGGTGGCGGCGCCCGACGGCCGGGTCCACCTCTTCGTACGGAACGCGGACAAGGGCGTCAGCACGCGGGTCCGCGACACGGCCGGCCGCTGGGGCGCCTGGCGCGACCTCGCCGGCGGCGAGATCCAGGACGGCCTCGCCACGGCGGTGGACGGGCGCGGCCGGGTCCACGTCTTCGCAGCGGGACACGAGACCATCCACCACTGGACCCAGGACGCCCCGGACGGCCCGGTGGGCCCGCGCCCGGGTACGGGCCTGCCCACCCCCGGCGGCTCCCTCACCGCGCAACCGGCGCCGGACGGCGGCATCGACCTGCTGTACCGCCGCCCCGCCACGTCCCGCCTGACGACGGCCCGGGTCGGCGGCACCGGCCCGGCCCGCCTGCGCTTCCACGGTTACGGCGCGGTGGGCGCCGCAGCGGCACCGAAGGGGCCGGTCCTGGTGGGCCGGGACCGCGAGGGCCGGGCCCAGCTGCTCAGGGCGGGCCGGGTAATCCGGCGCGAGAGATCCCCCGCCTCCCTGGAGGGCCCCACCCTGCACCTCGGCCCCCGGGGCCCGGTCGTGGTCGGCATGGGCCCGGACGCCCACCCCTGGCTCTGGCGGCCGTAGGAGAAGGCCTGCGCAACGACAGAAGGGCCCCGGCACCCGTCGCGTGAACGACGGGGCCGGGGCCCTTCTTGGTGCTCGTGCAGGAGCAACCAGGTCAAGCCAACAAACTACTTGTTGATCTTGGTGACCTGGCCGGCGCCTACGGTCCGGCCACCCTCACGGATGGCGAACTTGAGGCCCTCCTCCATGGCAACCGGCTGAATCAGGTTGACCGTCATGATGGTGTTGTCACCAGGCATGACCATCTCGGTGCCCTCGGGAAGGGTCACCACGCCCGTTACGTCCGTCGTACGGAAGTAGAACTGCGGGCGGTAGTTGTTGAAGAAGGGGGTGTGACGGCCACCCTCGTCCTTCGACAGGATGTAGGCCTGGGCCTCGAACTCGGTGTGCGGCGTAACCGAACCGGGCTTGATGATGACCTGGCCGCGCTCGACGTCCTCGCGCTTGATGCCACGGAGGAGGAGGCCGACGTTCTCGCCCGCCTGACCCTCATCCAGCAGCTTGCGGAACATCTCGATGCCCGTGACCGTGGTGGTGGTCTTCTCTTCCTTGATACCCACAATGTCAACAGTCTCGTTGACCTTGAGGATGCCGCGCTCGATACGACCGGTGACGACCGTGCCACGACCGGTGATCGTGAAGACGTCCTCGATCGGCATCAGGAACGGCTTGTCGACGTCGCGCTCGGGCTGCGGGATCGACTCGTCGACGGCCTTCATCAGGTCGAGGACGGTCTGGCCCCACTCCTTGTCGCCCTCGAGCGCCTTGAGCGCCGAGACCTTGACGACCGGGAGGTCGTCGCCCGGGAACTCGTACTCGGAGAGGAGCTCACGGACCTCGAGCTCGACGAGCTCCAGGATCTCCTCGTCGTCCACCATGTCGGCCTTGTTCAGCGCGACAACGATGTACGGCACGCCTACCTGGCGGGCCAGGAGCACGTGCTCCTTGGTCTGCGGCATCGGGCCGTCGGTGGCGGCGACCACGAGGATGGCGCCGTCCATCTGCGCCGCACCCGTGATCATGTTCTTGATGTAGTCCGCGTGACCGGGGCAGTCGACGTGCGCGTAGTGACGCGACTCCGTCTGGTACTCGACGTGCGCGATCGAGATCGTGATACCGCGCTGGCGCTCCTCAGGAGCCTTGTCGATCTGGTCGAAGGCCGAGGCCTCGTTCAGGTCCGGGTACGCGTCATGCAGCACCTTGGTAATCGCCGCGGTCAGCGTCGTCTTACCGTGGTCAATGTGACCGATGGTGCCGATGTTGACGTGCGGCTTAGTCCGCTCGAACTTCGCCTTCGCCACTGGGTCCTCCTGGAGTGGTTCTGTACGCCTTGCTTCATCGGCGCCAGGTGATCTTTGCTGGGGTGCCGACCGCCGGGGTTTCCCACACGGGTCGCGGGGAAAGCCCCGACAGTCGGGTCAAGCCTAAAGCGTCAACTCGGGGGAGTTACTCGCCCTTGGCCTTCGCGATGATCTCCTCGGCGACGTTCCGCGGAACCTCGGCGTAGGAGTCGAACTGCATCGAGTAGCTTGCGCGACCCGAGGTCTTGCTGCGGAGGTCTCCGACGTAGCCGAACATCTCCGAGAGGGGCACGAGGCCCTTCACGACGCGAGCGCCGCTGCGCTCCTCCATGGCCTGGATCTGGCCACGGCGGGAGTTGAGGTCGCCGATGACATCGCCCATGTAGTCCTCGGGCGTGGTGACCTCGACGGCCATCATCGGCTCGAGGAGCACGGGAGAGGCCTTGCGGGCACCCTCCTTGAACGCCTGCGAACCGGCGATCTTGAAGGCGAGCTCGGAGGAGTCGACCTCGTGGTAACCACCGTCGAGAAGGGTGACGCGAACGCCGACCATCTCGTAGCCGGCCAGGATGCCGAACTGCATGGCTTCCTGCGCGCCCGCGTCCACCGACGGGATGTACTCCCGGGGGATGCGGCCACCGGTGACCTTGTTGACGAACTCGTACGAGGCGTCGCCACCCTCGATGGGCTCGAGGGCGATCTGCACCTTCGCGAACTGGCCGGTACCACCAGTCTGCTTCTTGTGCGTGTAGTCGATGCGCTCGACGGCCTTGCGGATCGTCTCGCGGTAGGCGACCTGGGGCTTGCCGACGTTCGCCTCGACGCGGAACTCGCGCTTCATGCGGTCGACAAGAACCTCGAGGTGAAGCTCGCCCATACCGCCGATGACGGTCTGGCCGGTCTCCTCGTTGGTGTGCACCTGGAAGGAGGGGTCCTCCTCCGAGAGACGCTGGATGGCAACACCCAGCTTCTCCTGGTCACCCTTGGACTTGGGCTCGATCGCGACCTCGATGACCGGCGCCGGGAAGTCCATGGACTCCAGGATCACCGGCTGCTTCTCGTCGCACAGCGTCTCACCGGTGGTGGTCTGCTTCAGGCCCATGACGGCGATGATGTCGCCGGCGCCCACCGACGCGATCTCCTCACGCTTGTTCGCGTGCATGCGGTAGATCTTGCCGATGCGCTCCTTCTTGCCCTTGACCGAGTTCAGCACGGAGCTGCCGGCCTCGAGGCGGCCCGAGTAAACCCGGACGAAGGTGAGCTTGCCGAGGTGCGGGTCGCTCATGATCTTGAATGCAAGACCGGAGAACGGCTCGTCGTCGGAAGGCTTGCGCTGGACGACCTTCTCCGGGTCCTTGACGTCGTGGCCCTCAATGGCCTCGACGTCCAGGGGGGAAGGCAGGTAACGCACGACCGCGTCGAGCAGGGGCTGGACGCCCTTGTTCTTGAACGCGGTGCCACAGAACACCGGGGTGACCGTGACGGAGTCGGCGCTGCCCTTGGACGCGAGGGTGATGCGACGGATGGCGGCGTACAGCTGCTCCACCGACGGCTCCTGGCCGTCGAGGTACAGCTCCATCATCTGGTCGTCGTTCTCCGCGACAGCCTCGAGGAGCTTGCCGCGCCATTCCTCGGCAGCCTCGGTGTGGGTGTCGGGGATGTCGACGATGTCGTACATCTCGCCCTTGGCGGCCTCGGCGGACCAGACAAAGGCCTTCATCGTCACGAGGTCGACGACGCCCTTGAAGTCTGCTTCAGCACCGATGGGGAGCTGCATGACCAGCGGAACCGCACCGAGGCGGTCGACGATCATGTCGACGCAACGGTGGAACTCGGCGCCGGTGCGGTCGAGCTTGTTGACGAAGCAGATACGCGGAACGCCGTAGCGGTCCGCCTGACGCCAGACAGTCTCGGACTGCGGCTCGACGCCCGCCACACCGTCGAACACGGTGACGGCACCGTCGAGGACGCGGAGCGAACGCTCCACCTCGACGGTGAAGTCGACGTGACCGGGGGTGTCAATGATGTTGATCGTGTGATCAACCTCATTGAGCGGCCAGTGGCAGGTCGTCGCGGCAGACGTGATCGTGATGCCGCGCTCCTGCTCCTGCTCCATCCAGTCCATGGTGGCTGCGCCATCGTGGACTTCACCGATCTTGTAGCTCACACCGGTGTAGAAGAGGATCCGCTCGGTGGTGGTCGTCTTGCCCGCGTCGATGTGGGCCATGATCCCAATGTTGCGGACCTTGGCCAGGTCAAGCGAAGTGGTGGCCATAAGGCTCAATCTTCTCTCGGTCTCGATGTGGGTAGCGACTACCAGCGGTAGTGCGCGAAGGCCTTGTTCGACTCGGCCATCTTGTGGGTGTCCTCACGCTTCTTGACGGCAGCGCCAAGACCGTTCGAGGCGTCGAGCAGCTCGTTCATGAGGCGCTCGGTCATGGTCTTCTCACGGCGGGCGCGGGAGTAACCCACGACCCAGCGCAGCGCGAGGGTGGCCGCACGACCGGGCTTGACCTCGATCGGCACCTGGTAGGTCGCGCCACCGACACGGCGGGACTTGACCTCGAGCGAGGGCTTGACGTTCTCGAGCGCGCGCTTCAGCGTGATGACCGGGTCGTTGCCGGTCTTCTCGCGGAGGCCTTCCATGGCGCCGTAAACGATGCGCTCGGCGGTGGAACGCTTGCCGTCAAGCAGAATCTTGTTGATCAGCGACGTGACAAGAGGAGAGCTGTAGACCGGGTCAATGATGACCGGGCGCTTCGGGGCGGGGCCCTTACGAGGCATTCTTACTTCTCCTTCTTGGCGCCGTAGCGGCTGCGGGCCTGCTTGCGGTTCTTGACACCCTGGGTGTCGAGCGAGCCGCGGATGATCTTGTAACGAACACCCGGCAGGTCCTTCACACGGCCACCACGCACGAGCACGATCGAGTGCTCCTGCAGGTTGTGTCCCTCACCCGGGATGTAAGCAGTGACCTCGATCCCGCTGGTCAGACGCACACGCGCGACCTTACGCAGGGCCGAGTTCGGCTTCTTCGGGGTGGTCGTGAACACACGCGTGCAGACGCCGCGGCGCTGAGGGGAACCCTCGAGTGCGGGCGTCTTGTTCTTCTCGACCTTGTCCTGCCGGCCCTTGCGGACCAGCTGCTGGATCGTAGGCACTACTTCTCCGGTTTCTGTGTGCCGATCACTGTGAAACTAACCTGGAACACCACCGACCCACGCGGTCGGGTGTGTCGAACACTGCAAGTCCCCGCGATCGCGAGGAAGACACAGGTTGCGGTGTGTTGTAGACCTGACTCTCACCGAACGGACATACGCACGCACGGGAGCCCAGACACACCCCAGGCACAAGGTCTGAGCGTACCTACCTCATGGACTCCGGTCAAAACAAATGCCCACGCGCGGGACAGGACGGGCACCCGGTCAGGGGCCCTCGCCCTCTTCGCGGTCCTGGCGGGAGGAGAGCCGGGCCGTGCGGAGCCTCGGTATCGTCGGAACTTTGGAGCTGCGGCTCTTCGGGACGAGAGTGGCGCGGGTGGTGCGCCGGGCGGGCGGGGCGTCGCGTACGGCGGCGGGGTCCGGGCCGGCGGGTTCTTCACCGCGCGGCGGCGTGGTGGGGGCCGGGGTGGCCGTCCGTATCTCTGTCGCGTCGTGCGTACCCGTCTCGTGCTCCGGTCCGCCCCGCCCCTCGCGTCCCGCGCCTCCGTCCTGGCCGTCCTGGGGGAACGGGATCACCGCGGCTCGGCCCGGTGTGCGGGAGACCAGGGAGAGGCGCCGCGCCTGGTCGGCCCGGCGCAGGACGTCGTCGTACTCGGCGGCCGCGTCGCGCTAGCCGTTGGCGTACGCGCGCAGCTCACGGCGTTCGATCTCCGTGCGCAGCAGGACGACCAGCTCCTCGGGTCCGTGACCCTCCAGGTACTCGCCGAGCGAGGCGAGGAGTCCGGGCAGGTCATGCGGGAGCGGCCGGGGCTTCGGAGGCGGCGGGCCGGCGCCGGGGCGGGAGGAGTCGCCGGGCGGCCGGGAGCGCTCGTCGCCCTCGACCATGCGTCTCTCTTTCCCGTCCCGTCCCGTCACTGCGCGGCGCGGCGCCGCCGCAGGCATTGCCTGCCTGCGCGCGGAGGGAGACAGGCCGCAGCAGCTTACTCGGCGCCCACCGGGCGCTACTCCCCGATGCGCCGCCGGTCATGCCGGTCGGCGACGGGCGGGAGGAACTGCCCGGCCACCCGCATGAACATGTCGCGCTGGTCCTCGGGTACGCCCAGTCCGGCCGCCGCCTCCTCCAGGGTCAGCCGCGGGGCCCCGCCGTCCGCGCCCGTGGGCGCGGCGCGGGGCCGGTCGGGGAGAGGGAGGTCCTCCTCGCTGAGCCGGCCGGAGCGGATGAGCATGTCCCGGACCGGCACGCGCAGGACGTGGGCGAGGCGCCGGGTGGTCTCCAGGTCCGGCATGCTCTGGCGTTGCAGCAGCCGGGTGATGGCGGCGCGATGGACGCCCGCCTCGTCGGCCAGCCGGGACTTGCCCCCGCCGCGGGGACTGTCGATGTCGAAGCCACGCTGCCGGATCAGGTCTTCGACCCAGCTCGCGAACCGGTCGAGCTCGCTGATGGTCATGAGATTGCCTCCCTCCGAAGCAGGAAACAGCCTAGCGCGCTTGCGCGCGCAGAATTACCCGCACGGAAGCTGGTTCTTGGGAGGATTTGTGTCCACACGGGTAGCTTACTGCCCGGCACCACCAAGGAAATATGTTGTTGCGCGCTCGCTCGCAACATGTCAGTCTGCGGTCATGACCTCATTAGCCCCGCAGCACGACGACGAGCGCGACCCGCTGTCCTCGTGGTGGCGTTCGGCCGCCGCCTGCTCCGGACTGCCGCCGCAGATCGTCTTCGCCCGCCGGGAGAGGGACGCGGCGCCCGCCCTGCGCGCCTGTGCGCGCTGCCCGGTCGTGCGTCGCTGCGAGGAGACCGTGGCCCCCGCCGACAGCTGGTTCGACGGCGTCAGCGCCGGACGCCTCTGGCGCAACGGCCGCCCGGTCACCCGTACCCCGCACACCGCCCAGCACCGAGGGGAACGCTGATGGCACCCACCACGCCCGCACCGGCCCACGACACCGCACTCTGGCTCGCCCTGCTGGTCCGCCAGCTCCCCGAGCTGTTCGCCGAGCTGTCCCCCGGCACCCGCGGGCGGTCCGGTGACCGCCCGGAACCCAGCGCCGCCGAACTCGCCGCACGTGACGCCCGCATCCGCGAGGAGCGCCGCGACGCGCTCGCCGTCGAGCGGGACCACGGTCTCAGCGTCCCCGGCCACTCCGCCGCGCCGCTGCGGCTCCACGTCTCCGACGCGCTGCGGGACATCAGCGACGGCGTGACCGAGCTCGACGAGGCGGTGCACGAGAAGCTCGGCCTCGGCCGGCCCCGCCGCGCCGGGGTCCCGCAGCGGCTCGCCCGCATCGGTGCGCTGCTCGACCGGGTCGCCGTACACCCCGTCCTCGCCGGCCACGTCCGGGACGAACTGCGCCGGATGGCCCGGCGCTGCGGGCGCGCGCTGGGCGACACCGAGCCGATGGTCCGGGTCGGCGGCCGCTGCCCGTGGTGCGCTTCCGTGTCGCTGCGCGCCTTTCCGGCCCGGCGTGCCGTGCTGTGCGTGAACCCCGCCTGCCGCTGCGCCGACGAGGACTGCGACTGCCGTACGGACCCCGTCTTCCGGCACGTGTGGCGCGAGGGCGCCTGGACCGCTCTGGTCGCGAGCGGCGGCGACCCGCGGGAGATGGGCGTCGCCCTCGACGAGCGCGCCCCCGCCCCGGAGGGCGCCGGGGAGGCCCGATGAGCGCCTCGGCCCAGCCCCTGATCACCGGCGCGCTGGCCGCCCGGGAGGTCGCCGTGGCTCCCGCGACCATCCGCAAGTGGGTCCAGCTGGGGCACCTCGCGCCGGCCGGGCGGCAGGGCCGGGCGCAGCTCTTCCGCCTGGAGGACGTCTTCGCTGCGGAGCGCGCCGCCCGCCGCCGCTCCTGACCGCACGTACCCCTTTCTCCTCACGCGGGAAAAGCGAGGCGGCCGCACCCTGTCGTGGGTGCGGCCGCCTCGCTTCGTGCGATACGGGGCCGGGGGCCCGGCCGGGCGGGCGCCGCGTGCGTCAGGGGCGTTGCCCCCGGCCGGGGCGTGGGGCCGCGCCGGGGTCGTCGACGGGGTCGGGGAGTCGCAGTATCCGGGCCGGTTCGCTCTCGTCGCCCGTCACCAGGTCCATCGCCTCGCGCCAGCCGCTCGTGAACCCACGGACCTCCGCGTCGATCACCACGCGCGCACCGACCTTGTTCACGACCGCGGCGATCGCGCGAGCGACTTCCGCGTTGTACGTACCGGCCTCTCCGGCCTCGGCCGCCACCTCCACCGCCGCGGCCACCACGTCGGCAAGCCGCTCTCCGGCACTGTTCACCATCGCACCTCCCCCTTCACCGTTCGGCGCCCACGCTCCAGAATCGCCACCTTCTCGAATGTGCGTTCGATGCGGGCAGCGTAACGCAGGCAAGCCGGGGCGTGCGGCGCCTCACCGGCCCCACACGCCCCGAATTGCTCACGCGAGCAGGCTAATTGCGCGCTCGCGCGATCTCGCTCCGGCTTCGCACGCACGCCGCTCAGCGCGCCGCCGCCTGCCACAACGTGACCGCCAGCGCCGCACACGACGTCAGCGCGGCCAGCGAGGGCAGCGGCCAGCGCGAGCGTTCCAGCGCGTCGAGCCGCTCCTCGTGCTCACCGAGCACCTTGTCCGTCTGGTCGGCGCGCTGCAGCAACAGCGCCAGATCGCCTCGTGTGGTGGCGAATCCGACGTCCACCGACCGCCGCAGCCGTTCCAGCTCCACCACCACGCCTCTCTCCTCGTACTCCCGCATCATCCGCGGACCACCTCTCCTTCTGTCGCGCTCAGGCCCGCGGGACGCGGAGCCGTTCCCAGCTCGCCCGCCCCGGGGTGCCGTCCGCGTCCGTACCGCGATAGCCGAGCTTGCGCTGCCAGGCGGCGTACGACGCCCGGTCGGCGGCGCCCCAGACCGGGCCGGGACCGACCGAGTACCGGCCGCACCCTTCGGCCACCAGTCGCCTTCCGACCGCCGTGAACAACGGATCACGATGGCCAGGTACGAAGAAGGCGCCGCCGGGGAACGGCGCGTACGGCGAGGCGGGCGGCTTCGGCGGTGCCGGCCGCGAGGGCCCCGGGCGCCCGCCGATCCGCGCGCCGATCCGGCCCCGCATGCCGTCCATCGAGAACGACGGGTCGATCTTGCGCCGGGTCCACTCCTTGTGCCCCAGCACGCTCGCCGCCGACCAGCCGTGCGCGCGGCACAGCGCCGCGGACAGCCGCTCGACGGCGTCGAGCTGGCCCGCCGGGTAGGGGTCGGCGCCGTCGCCGAGGTTCTCGATCTCGAAGCCGTAGAACCGGGCGTTGCCGTCGACGGCATCCGGACCCGGCTTCGGCAGCGCCCGCTCCTCGCGGACCGCGTTCAGCACGGCGGCGCAGCCGTTGCCCGCGTGGTTGGTACGGCCGTACCCGACCAGGTGCACCGTGCCGTCCTTGGCGATGACGCCGATGCACAGCGGCCCGGGGAGTTCGGGCGTGCCCCGGCGGCAG
Organism: Streptomyces sp. NPDC055287; assembly: GCF_053646035.1. Classification (NCBI taxonomy): domain Bacteria; kingdom Bacillati; phylum Actinomycetota; class Actinomycetes; order Kitasatosporales; family Streptomycetaceae; genus Streptomyces; species Streptomyces sp. NPDC055287. Next base: position 131,572 of record NZ_JBSHNE010000009.1, read on the forward strand.
AAGCCGACGCTGCTGGAGCCGGCGGTGTGGTGGAGCATCACGCCGTTGACGGGCCCCCAGGCGCCTTTGTGGTTGCGGTGGTGGGTGCGCCAGTCGGCGTGCTCGGTGAGACGGACGCCTTCTTCGCGCAGGGCGCGGGCGAAGGCGTGGGCTGACAGGGGTGCCGCCATCAGGACCTCCTGGGGTCGGGGCACAGCGGGTGCGTGCGCAAAATGGCCCCGGCCCGCCGTGGGACACGACGGGCCGGGGCCGGCGGAAGCGGGCGCGAGGTCAGTGGACCGGGTCGATCCGCAGGAAACGGTGGGCGAACGTCGCCGTGCTGGTCGTCGCCGAGGACCGGTACGCGGGCGTGGCGGTGTACGAGACGCCGCCGCTCAGCCCGCTGACCTGGAACTGGGTCGACGCGGAGCACTGCATGCCGCCGCCGAAGATCGCCGCACGGGTGTCGGCGGTGGCCAGGGTGACCGTCGTGCCCTGCTTGACGGTCATCGACATGAAGCCCGCTCCGGTGGCCACGCTGCTGTTGATCCGGGCGCCGACCGTGACGAGGACGGTGCCGGACGGCGGCGCGGTGAAGGCGGCGGCCATCGTGTCCCCGGTGGATCCCGTCAGGGCTTCGATGTACGACGCGGAAGCCGTCGTACCGGCCACGGGATTGAGCTTCAGCACCGGGCTCGGCGCGACCGGGTGCCAGTAGCTGCCCGTGTAGGAGTAGTACCGGCCGGGGGTGGTGACCCAGGCCAGCATCCCGGTCACCGGCGCGGCGATCGCGGACAGGTTGACGGTGTTGGCGACCCGCAGCACCGTCCGGCCGTCGAGCGCCTCGGCGAGGGACTGGAGGTGCAGCGGCACGTTGGCCGCGTCGGTGGGCTGCGGGTAGGGAAGGTTGCTGAGCGGGGTGAGCTGGACCATGACAGGGGCCTCCTGGGAAGCGGGTACGAGAAAGGCCGGCGCCCCGCAGGGCGCCGGCCCGCTGTCGGACGTGGCGGGATCAGCCGCCGAGTGGCGGCGGCAGGGTGTCCGGCGGCATGCCGCCGTCGCCCTCCCGTGTGACCGGATCGTCGATCGGCACCGGGATCGGCGCGGGGGCGTCCGGCGAGGGATACGTCGGATCCCCCGGCGGCGACTGCTCCCCCGGTCCCTCCCCGCCGGCGTCTTCCGGCGCGACCGCCACGGGGTCCACCACCGGCTCCGGCTCCGGCGTACGCGCGCCGTCCGAGGTCATGCCGCACCTCCCAGCGTCTCCACCAGCGTCCGGTAGGTGAGCTGCTCCGCCGTCAGATCGGCGAGCTGCGCGTACTGCGCCGTCACCATCTGGTACGTCCGCAGCCGCCCGTACGCCGGATCGAGCGGCGCGTCGGGCACCAGGCCCTCGTCGGCCGGGACGCCGTTGTACCCGGTCCCGCGCAGCGTCAGGACCTGCTGCGGCGCGGAGCCCGCCGTGTACGTGGTGCGCATGCCGACCACCCACGCCAGGGTGTCCAGCTTCGCCCCGGCCGAATCGACCACCCGTACCACGTCGCCCAGTTGGAGCCGGGGATCGTGCAGCACCTCCACCTCGCCGAGGACCGGCACCGGGTACCGCCCCGCGTCGAGCATCGCCTGCGCGAGGGTGTACGCCGTGGTCGCCGACTGCACCCAGTCCGACGCCGGCGCCAGGTACTGCTGCTTGCCGTAGTGCTGCTGGCTCGCCGGGCTCCAACGCGCCCACACCCGCTGCGTCGGGTCCGCCGACCGCTTGAGCGGGTCGATCTGCACCGACGGCTTGCCGTCCTTGGTGACCGTCCACACGCTGGTGGTCCCGGTGTTCGTGAACCGGACGATGTACGCCGGCCCCTCACGGCGGGAGCTCACGGTGACCTGGCCCTTCACCGCCGTACCGCCCGTCGCCGTACTGCCGAACCGCACCCGGTGGCTGGCGATCGACGCGGACGTGTCGTCCGCGATGGTCGGCGGGCCGATGTCGCTCTCGTCCTCCCCGATCGCGTACGTCACCTCCTCCGGTATCCCGGGCTTGATCTCCCTGATCCGGGTGTCGGTCTGCGCCGTACCGTGGGCGAGCCCGATGCCCGCCCAGTCCTGGTACGGCTGTTCGCAGTGGTTGCGACAGGCGTCGATCTCCTCGCTGACGGTCAGCGCGGAGATGTCGCGGACCGTGGTCACCGTCGCGTCCGGGGCGACCGGCACCTTGGTGAAGCGCGACGGGCCGCGCCAGCGGAAGACACCCTGCTCGTCGAACTCGGCGGTGGACATCGACGCGCGGGCGATCTCGCTGATCGCGTCCCACTGGGAGCCCGACACCTTCGGGATGTCGAACAGCGGCAGCGCGTCGTCGTCCAGTTCCGCGCCCTTGCGCCACTGGTCCTTCTGTTCCCACTCGGCGCGCGGGTAGGACGCGGTGTCCGCCCACACCCGGTCGGTGACCTGGAGGCACTCCACGGCCATGTCCGTGACCAGGTCGATCTGCTGGAGCTCGGAACGCGGGTGCGCGGCGGCCGCCTCGACGTACGTCGCCATGCCGCCCACGTGGTACGAGCCGTCGGGCGCGGTGAGCCGCGGCTGCACCGTCGGCAGCACGGTGGCACCGGTCCCCCGGGTGTCCACCATGAACCCCAGGTGCCAGCTGCCCCGCAGGGCGGCCAGCTTGGGGAACGTCCACTCGAAGTACCAGTAACCGCCGTCGACCGTCCCGGACGAGATGCGCACGGTCCCCGTCGAGATGTCGAACCGCCCGCTGAGATAGCCGGAAGCCCCGCCACTGCGGTCGAAGAGCGCCTTCATCTCGATCAGGCTGTCCTTGGCCAGCGCCGTGTTCGCCCAGCACTCGACCTGGAACACCTTGCCCGGCAGCACGAACCGCGAACGCGGCATCCACGCCGCCCGCAGCGCCGGCTGCTCCGGCATCAGCGCCATCTCGAACGGCGCTCCGTCCCGGATCCAGCGGTACGAGCCGCTGCCGGGGAGGACCTCGGGCTGCCCGTACGTCGAATTGAACCCGCCGTGCAGCGACGCGTACAGCACCGTGAACGGGGCCACGTCCTTGTCGTCCGCGAGCGGGGCGCGCGGCGGCGGGCACGTGTGGATGCCGCCCTGGCGGAGCAGTTCGTCCACGCACCACGTCGCCGTGGCGACCGGCCGGCCCCAGTAGAAGCCGTGGTAAGGGCGCGGCAGCGACGCCGGGCCGCGCAGCCGCTCCGCCCCGTCCAGCGCCTGGACCGTGACCGTGTCACTGCCCGAGGCGGCCGACCGGGAGCGGACCGTGCCCCGGAACGCGGGCAGCGTCCGGTCCGCGACCCCGGCGGAGTGCACCACGGACTGCCCCGGGCGCACCACGTCGCCGGTGGACCGGTCGGCCCACGCCGAGTAGAGGCGCGGCGCGTGCTCACCGTCGGCCCCGCCGAGCAGGACCTCCAGCTGCGCCGAGGCGCTGCCGGAGACCGCCCGCATGGCTTCCGGGAGGTCGGTGTTGTACGCCCGCTCCACCTTCCAGGACTGGACCTGCGGGCCGAGTTCCGCGCCGCCGAGCCGGGTCGAGTGCGCGGGCACCCGCTCGGGCGCGGCGAGCGCGGCCTCCATGTCCTCGTCAGTTGGCTGCACCGCGCACCTCCACGAGATCGATTGCGATGTTCCGGTACGGCAGCCGGGCCGACGGCGTATCCGTCAGGCCGGTGACCGCCATCGGCGGGCAGCCGTCACCGAGCGCGTGGGCGACCGGGGCCTCGCCGATGGTGAGGCAGGCCCCGGCCAGCGCGATCGCGCCGGTCTGGCCGGGCCGGCCGACCGGAGTGACGAAAGCGGCCTCGGCCGGCGCCGTACCGGTGACGACGGGGCCGGACACCGCGGTCGTCGAGAGGTACGAACCGTCCACCGTCTTCCAGTCGAGCTGTGCGGTGCACACGGCGTCGTCCCACTCCGGCGGGACCATCCACGACACGTTCATGCCCGGAGCCACCGGCCAGCCGCTCCAGGTGCCGTGGGTCCAGCCGACCGCGCTCGCCACGTCCTTGCAGTCACCGGTGAACACGTCGCCGGCCGACGGCCGGAACGTGAGGTCGCCGGCCACCGTGAACCAGTGGTCGCCGCCACGCGGGTCGCGGCTCTGCCCGGCCGCCTGGAGCGGGTCGAGCAGATTGACCGAAGCGGGGTCGAGTACGACGGCCGAGCCCCCGGCGGGCACGTCGCGGCCGAGCATGCCCGGCCCGGTGACCCTGCGCGCGAGCCGGACGAGATGCTGGGCGTCGTCCGGCTCCAGCCACTCGAACGAGAGCTTCATGCGGCGTGTCGTCCTGGGCGGGGCGACGAGCGTCACCCGGCCCTCCAGGGAACGGAATTCGGTGATGTTCAGGTCCGCGCTGCGGTCCCAGCTCTTCGCCGCCTGGGAGATCTCCCGCAGCAGACCGGGCTTCCCGATCCAGAGGTTCCTTGCCATGTCTGCCTACCTCCGGGCGAGCTGGCGCTGCCCGACGAGGACGGCGCGGGCGATGGTCTGGGAGTCCACCTGTACGTGGACGGGACGCTCGGCGAGCCGCTCGACGGCCTCGGCGAGCCGGGCGATCTGCGCCCGCCCGGCGCCGGGGCTCATCATCCGGTCGAGCCTGCTCAGCGGGATGACGGCCTCGGACTCCCCGCCCTCACCGATCAGCGCCAGCGTTCCGCCGTTGCGCGCCGGAACGACACCGCCCTTGGCGAGGTGCGGAACCGGGATCTTCGGCAGGTTGATCGAGAACGACTTGCCGCCGAACTTGGGTACCCAGCTGGGGATGCTGACCTTGAACCCGTTCAGGGCGCCGATGACGACGTTGACGGCGCTGGCGAAGCCCCGGAACGGTGTGAGCAGGACGTTGCCGATACCGCGCAGGATCGGCCCGATCGCCTTCATCGCCGCCGAGGTGGCGGACGAGATGGCGGCCATGCCGATCTTGAAGCCCTTCCGTACGACCGCGACGATCTTGTCGACCTTCACGAACTGAAGGATCAGCGGCGCGAGCAGCGCCATGATCAGGCCGAACGGGTTCGCGGCCATGACCAGGTTGAGTCCCCGCTGCGCGAGGCTCGCACCCTTGAGCCCCTTGGCCAGGCCCCCGCCCATGGTCCGCCCGGTCTTGTCGGCGTTCTTGCCGGCCTTCCCCACGGACTTCTCCACGGCGTCGGACTGCTGCTTCACCCCCCGCAGAGCGGTCTTCGCCCGGTCTGCGGAGCCCTTGAGCTTGTCCAGGGCGCTCTTGAGCTTGTCGGCCCCGCCCTTGGCCTTGCCCAGTGACGTGTCCGCGTTCCGCAGCCCGGTCCGCAGACTGCCCACCGCGCTGTTCCCGTTCGCGGCCGCGGTCCGCAGCTTCCCGATCGACGAGCTGGCCCGGTCGGCCCCGCCCCTGACCTTGCCCATGGCGCTGTCCGCCTGGCCGGCCCCCGTCTTCAACCGGTTCAGCGGGGCGACGGCGTTCCCGGCGGCGCGCTGCAGCGCGTTGACTCCACGCCCCGCGGTGTCGGCCGTGGACTTGAATCCCCGGAGTGAACCGGAGGCTTTGTTGAGTGAACTCACGAGAGACATGTCTGTTCCAATCCATTGATCACCCGACTTTCCGCACGCATTAGCCGAGAGCGGCGATGAGCCCGTTGATACGGCGCTCCAGATTGTTGAGGTGCCGCGCCGTCTGCGTGGCATCCGCGGCGGACTGCGGAGTCGCCTGCACGCCTCGCGCGACGCTGTTCGCCGACCTGCCCTGCACGCGCCGCATATAGTCCTCGACGATTCGAATTCGCGTGTTGTGGCCGCTGAATTCCCGCTCGATCTTCCCCGGCGGGTATTTGTCGATGAAACGCTGCACGTGCGGCCGGAGCTCCTTGGCCAGGTCCAGGGCCGCCTGCGCATGGACCTTCAGCTGTTCGGGCGTCTGGCCGAGGCGCCGGTTCTGGGCCTCCTCGGCCCTCGCCGCGAGGTCGATCCCGGTCCACTCCGCCTTGAAGACGGTCGCCTCCGCATTCAGTACGTTGGCGGTGGCCGCCACTCCGTTGAGCTCGGGTTTGATCCCGTTCACCGCAGCGACGAGGCCGTTCACCTCGGATTTGACGAGGGTGAATTCGGGCTTTTTCACCAGCTCGCGTGCGGTGTACTTCTTGAAAGCCTCGACGAATCCGTTTTCTCCTTTCGACTTCTCGGCAGCCGGTACGGGGCTGGGGGCCGGATTTCGCGGTATGCGCAGGTCCGGATCGGCCATGACGACACTTCCTCTCCCTGATTTCTGTGTGCTAGCGTCCGGGGCGGTTCGCTGTCCGTGCACCACGCGGGACCGAGGGGACACATGGGGATATTCCTGGGTTTACTGTCCGTGATCATCGCTGCGGGCATCCTGTGGATGAGCCGGCTGATCGCCCGGAAGGCCGTCGGGTTCCTTCGCCGGACCCTGGACGGCCTGCGCGGCACCGTCGGCGTCGTGGGCACCTGTGTCAGTTCGGGTTCGTCCCGCCACCTGTACCGCTTCACCACTGCGGACGGCGAGAGCCAGCACGCGTACGTCACGCGGACCTCGGACGACGACCGGCGGAAAACCGGCTCCCGAGCGCGCCTGCGCTACCGGAAGGACGACCCGAAGACCGTTTCCTTCGCGGTCGTGGACCTGGTCGCGATGCCCCTGGGCACAAGCGCGTTCTTCTTCCTCGCGGCGTTCGTCGCCGCCACCGCACTGCTCGTCCTCTTCCTGGGGTACGTGGCGGTCACCGAACTCTGAGCCCGGCCGCTGTCGCTCCGGTCACCCGAAGAACGTCACCAGCTGCGCCGGGCTCGGGCCGGCCGCTTCCGGCTCCGCCGCCGACGCGACCTCGTGGGGCTCCGTGCCGGGGCGCGGCACGGGCGTCGGAAAGTCGAGCCGCTCGCTGTCCTCGTCCTGATTGACCGTGGCGAACATCCAGTTCGCCTCGGCGAGCTGGTCCACCGCCGTAGCCAGCAGATAGTCGGAGACCGACCACTCCGCGGCCTCCCCGTGCAGTTCCCGGGCCACCGCGCTGTCCCGAGGCAGATGCTTGAGCAACACCGACAGCCGGCGAGAGGTCAGGCTGCCCCGGTACCAGTCGAGCAGATCGAGGCCGTAATGGCGGAGGAGATCCGCCTCGAGGGCCTCGGCGTGTTCGTCGACGAACACGCCGAGGCTCAGCCTTCCCCCAGGCCGAGCCCGGTCTCCTTGCCGTACGCCTCCAGGATCGCGGCGATGTCCTGCATGGTGATCTCGTGGCGGTCGAACCGCGCGTACTGCTTCTCCCCGAGCAGCAGCCGCAACAGCCCGTCGACGTCGTCGTCGTCGAGCGCGCGCAGCTTGCGGGCGACGGCGCGGGTCAGCTCGGTGGGCAGCTCGAAGACGTCGTCGTCGAGCTCGAAGGTCCAGGCGCGGCCAAGCGCTTCGAGGCGCTGGGCGCGGGCCGCGTTGACGTTGAAGCCGGACATGCGGGGGCTCCTCTGCGGAAGGCGGAAGGCGGAAGGGAACGGAAACGGGTGACGTTCGGGGGAAGCGGTGGCGGGGGCCCGAAGAGCCGGGCCCCCGCCGCCGTCGCCGGGCCTTACGCAGCGGAGAAGGACTTGTCCTTCATGATCCACGTCGCCAGGGTCGAGCTGCCCTCGGAGGCCAGCGCCGTGAAGGTGACGCCCAGCTTCAGCGCCCCGGTGCGGGTCAGCGCGATCTCCTCGGTCTCGGTGACCTGACCGCGCGGGATGATGAAGCGGTACGTGACGTCCGCGCCGTCCTTGAACTCGATGCCGAGCTGGCGCTCGTCCTGCTTCGGCTCGGCGGCCAGCTTGTACTGGTACGTGTCGGTGACGCCGGTGGCGGTCACCGGGGTGACGGCGTCGCCACCCATGAAGAACGACAGGGTGTCCTTGTTCAGCTGGAGCAGCTGGAACTTCACCGTCAGATCGCGGTCCGAGTAGATGAAGCGGGCCGGGCTCACCGACTGCCAGGTGTCGACCGGGTCGATCTTGTCCTTCTTGTTGAACTTGATGCCGTCGGTGGTGGTGTAGCCCAGCTCGGTCCAGCCGGCCGCCCACTCGTCGCCGGTGTGCGCCGGCGCGGCCGGGCCGGTCGTCCCGGCCTTCGCGACCAGGATCCGGCCGCTGCCGGCCACACGGATCTGGCTGCCGTTGTTGCCTGCCATGTCTGCTCCTCGGTGATTCGGAAATGACGAAGGCCCCGCCGGTGGCGGGGCCTGAAAGGAAGAACGCTCGGGTCAAGCGGGTCGGACGGAGATCCGGACGGTGGAGAGGTACCGGTTGCCGGCGGGCCGGTTGTAGTCGGGCAGCCAGCGCGGCCCGTCCGCCTCGGCGACATCGGTGACCGCGGCCCCGCCGTAGGTGGTGCCGGACAGGGCGAGTACGGCGGCACGCGCGGCCAGCGCCACGGTGTGCGCCGCCGTCTTGTCCGGCCCGTACGCCTCCAGGTCGATCAGCGGCTGGTCGAGATGGAGGTCGTCCACCCACGCGCCGCCGACGCGGGAGACGAGGACGGCCTTCTGCGTGCCGTCGAAGCCGGCCGGGGGCCGGTTGTCGACCACCGTCCCGGCCAGCTCCGGCCGGTTCTTGAGGTGATCGACAACGAGCCGTTCCGCGTCCGGGAAGGCGAGGGGACTCACATGGACACTCCCTTCGGGGGCCTGTGCTGCGGAAAACACGAAGCGGCAGATCCGCCGCCCGGGTACCGGACGCAGTTCTGCCGCTGCACCAACTGTGATCCATGGAGCCCGACTTCGCAACTCAGTACGAGAACCGGTCCCGCGAACGCCGCAGGGCGGCCACCCCGTGAGGGGTGACCGCCCTGCGGACGTACAGACACGCGCTCTTACTGGTTGTACGGACCGTAGTCGTAGTCCTCCAGCGGAACGGCCTGGCCGGAGCCGGTGCCGAACGGCGAGTAGTCGATGTCGTCGTAGCCGACGGCCGAGTACATCGCGGCCTTGGCCTCCTCGGTGGGCTCCACCCGGATGTTGCGGTAGCGGGACAGACCCGTACCGGCCGGGATGAGCTTACCGATGATGACGTTCTCCTTGAGGCCGATCAGGGAGTCGGACTTGGCGTTGATCGCCGCGTCCGTCAGAACCCTGGTCGTCTCCTGGAAGGACGCCGCCGACAGCCACGACTCGGTCGCCAGCGAGGCCTTGGTGATACCCATCAGCTGCGGACGGCCGGAGGCCGGGTGGCCGCCTTCCGTGACCACACGACGGTTCTCGCCCTCGAAGCGGCCGCGCTCGACGAGCTCGCCCGGAAGCAGCTCGGCGTCGCCCGACTCGATGATCGTCACGCGGCGGAGCATCTGCCGGATGATGATCTCGATGTGCTTGTCGTGGATCGACACACCCTGGCTGTTGTAGACCTTCTGGACTTCGCCGACCAGGTGGACCTGGACCGCGCGCTGACCGAGGATCCGCAGCACGTCGTGCGGGTTGGTGGCACCCACGGTGAGCTTCTGGCCCACCTCGACGTGGTCGCCCTCGCCCACGAGCAGACGGGCACGCTTCGAGATCGGGAACGCCGTCTCGTCGCTGCCGTCGTCCGGGGTGACGACGATCTTCTTGGTCTTCTCGGTCTCCTCGATACGGATGCGGCCTGCCGCCTCCGAGATCGGGGCGACACCCTTGGGCGTACGAGCCTCGAAGAGCTCGACGACACGGGGCAGACCCTGGGTGATGTCGTCACCGGCCACACCACCGGTGTGGAAGGTACGCATCGTCAGCTGGGTGCCGGGCTCACCGATGGACTGGGCGGCGATGATGCCGACCGCCTCACCGATGTCGACCAGCTTGCCGGTGGCCAGCGAGCGGCCGTAGCAGAAGGCACAGGTGCCGACCGCGGACTCGCAGGTCAGGACCGAGCGGGTCTTGACCTCCTCGACGCCGTGCACGACCAGCTGGTCGATGAGCACGTCACCGAGGTCGACGTTGGCCGGCGCGATGACCTTGCCGTCGATGACGACGTCCTCGGCGAGCATGCGTGCGTACACGCTCGTCTCGACGTCGTCGGTCTTGCGGAGGATGCCGTCGGCGCCCTTCTCCGCGATCTTCAGCTTGAGGCCGCGGTCGGTGCCACAGTCCTCCTCGCGGATGATCACGTCCTGCGAGACGTCCACCAGACGACGGGTCAGGTAACCCGAGTCGGCGGTACGCAGGGCGGTGTCGGCGAGACCCTTACGGGCACCGTGGGTGGAGATGAAGTACTCCAGCACGGACAGACCCTCACGGAACGACGCCTTGATGGGGCGAGGAATCGTCTCGTTCTTGGCGTTCGACACCAGACCACGCATACCGGCGATCTGACGCATCTGCATCATGTTTCCTCGGGCACCCGAGTCAACCATCATGAAGATGGGGTTCGTCTTGGGGAAGTTCGCGTTCATCGCCTCGGCAACCTCGTTGGTCGCCTTGGTCCAGATCGCGATGAGCTCCTGAGTGCGCTCTTCCTTGGTGATGAGACCGCGCTCGTACTGCTTCTGGACCTTCTCGTCCTGTGCCTCGTAGCCCTTGACGATGGCCTTCTTGGCCTCGGGCACGACGACGTCGGAGATGGCCACGGTGACGCCCGAACGGGTCGCCCAGTGGAAGCCGGCCGCCTTCAGGTTGTCGAGCGTCGCCGCCACGATGACCTTGGGGTAGCGCTCCGCCAGGTCGTTGACGATCTCGGAGAGCTGCTTCTTGCCCACCGAGTAGTCGACGAACGGGTAGTCCTCGGGCAGCAGCTCGTTGAAGAGCGCGCGGCCCAGCGTGGTACGCAGCCGGAAGCTGTCGCCCTGCTGGAACTCCTGCTCGCCCTCCTCCGCGACCGGCGGCACCCAGCCCCGCGGCGGGATGGTGCCCACCGGGAAGCGGATGTCGACCTTGGCCTGGAGCGAGAGCTCACGGTTGTCGAACGCCATGGTCGCCTCGGCGGTCGAGCCGAAGCTGCGGCCCTCACCGATGACCTTGCGCTCTTCCTCGTCGGTCGTGAGGAAGAAGAGACCGAGAACCATGTCCTGGGTCGGCATGGTGACGGGACGACCGTCGGCCGGCTTCAGGATGTTGTTCGAGGACAGCATCAGGATGCGGGCCTCGGCCTGCGCCTCCGCGGAGAGCGGCAGGTGCACGGCCATCTGGTCACCGTCGAAGTCCGCGTTGAACGCGGTGCAGACGAGCGGGTGGATCTGGATGGCCTTGCCCTCGACCAGCTGCGGTTCGAAGGCCTGGATGCCGAGGCGGTGCAGCGTCGGCGCACGGTTCAGCAGAACCGGGTGCTCGGCGATGACCTCTTCGAGTACGTCGTACACGACGGTGCGCCCGCGCTCGACCATGCGCTTCGCCGACTTGATGTTCTGCGCGTGGTTGAGGTCCACCAGGCGCTTCATCACGAACGGCTTGAAGAGCTCCAGCGCCATGGCCTTGGGCAGACCGCACTGGTGCAGCTTCAGCTGCGGGCCGACGACGATCACGGAACGCGCGGAGTAGTCCACACGCTTACCGAGAAGGTTCTGACGGAAGCGGCCCTGCTTGCCCTTGAGCATGTCGCTCAGGGACTTCAGGGGGCGGTTACCGGGACCGGTGACCGGGCGACCGCGGCGGCCGTTGTCGAACAGCGCGTCGACGGCCTCCTGCAGCATCCGCTTCTCGTTGTTCACGATGATCTCGGGGGCACCGAGGTCAAGGAGACGCTTGAGGCGGTTGTTGCGGTTGATCACGCGGCGGTACAGGTCGTTCAGGTCGGAGGTCGCGAAGCGGCCACCGTCCAGCTGCACCATCGGACGCAGGTCCGGCGGGATGACCGGCACGCAGTCCAGAACCATGCCCTTGGGGCTGTTGCTGGTCTGCAGGAACGCGGAGACGACCTTGAGGCGCTTGAGCGCACGGGTCTTCTTCTGGCCCTTGCCGGTACGGATGATCTCGCGCAGCCGCTCGGCCTCTTCGTCGAGGTCGAAGGACTCCAGGCGCTTCTGCAGAGCAGCGGCGCCCATCGAGCCGTCGAAGTACGTACCGAAGCGGTCGCGCAGCTCGCGGTAGAGCAGCTCGTCGCCCTCGAGGTCCTGGACCTTGAGGTTCTTGAAGCGGCTCCACACCTCGTCGAGACGGTCGATCTCACGCTGCGCACGGTCGCGCAGCTGCTTCATCTCACGCTCGGCACCTTCGCGCACCTTGCGGCGTACGTCGGCCTTGGCGCCCTCGGCCTCGAGCTCGGCCAGGTCGGTCTCGAGCTTCTTGGCGCGGGCTTCGAGGTCGGAGTCGCGACGGTTCTCGATCTGCTGGCGCTCTACGGAGACGTGCGCCTCCAGCGACGGCAGGTCGCGCGTGCGGCGCTCCTCGTCCACGAACGTGATCATGTACGCGGCGAAGTAGATGACCTTTTCGAGGTCCTTCGGCGCGAGGTCCAGCAGGTATCCGAGGCGCGACGGGACGCCCTTGAAATACCAGATGTGGGTGACGGGTGCGGCCAGCTCAATGTGGCCCATCCGCTCACGACGCACCTTGGCGCGAGTGACCTCGACGCCGCAACGCTCGCAGATGATGCCCTTGAAGCGGACACGCTTGTACTTACCGCAGTAGCACTCCCAGTCCCGGGTCGGGCCGAAGATCTTCTCGCAGAAGAGTCCGTCCTTCTCGGGCTTGAGCGTGCGGTAGTTGATGGTCTCCGGCTTCTTCACTTCGCCGTGCGACCAGGTCCGGATGTCGTCCGCGGTGGCGAGGCCGATCCGCAGCTCGTCGAAGAAGTTGACGTCGAGCACTTGTCGTCAATCCCTCTTTCGGGGTCGAGAGTCAATCATGGTCTGAACGGGTCCGGGGAGAGCCGGCCGCCGCGGTGAAGCGACGGCCGGCCAACCCGTCAGACCTCTTCGACGCTGCTCGGCTCGCGCCGGGACAGGTCGATACCGAGCTCTTCCGCAGCGCGGAAGACGTCCTCGTCGGTGTCGCGCATCTCGATGGACATGCCGTCCGAGGACAGCACCTCCACGTTGAGGCACAGGGACTGCATCTCCTTGATGAGCACCTTGAAGGACTCGGGGATGCCGGGCTCAGGAATGTTCTCGCCCTTGACGATGGCCTCGTAGACCTTCACGCGGCCGGTGACGTCGTCGGACTTGATGGTCAGCAGTTCCTGGAGGGCGTATGCGGCGCCATAAGCCTCGAGCGCCCACACCTCCATCTCCCCGAAGCGCTGGCCACCGAACTGGGCCTTACCACCCAGCGGCTGCTGGGTGATCATCGAGTAGGGACCGGTCGAACGCGCGTGCAGCTTGTCGTCGACCAGGTGGTGGAGCTTGAGGATGTACATGTACCCGACCGAGATCGGGTCCGGGAACGGCTCACCCGAGCGGCCGTCGAACAGGTTGGCCTTGCCGGAGGGCTGAACCATCCGGTTGCCGTCGCGGTTCGGGATCGTCGACTCGAAGAGACCGGAGATCTCGTCCTCGCGCGCACCGTCGAAGACCGGGGTGGCGACGTTGGTGCCGGGGGCGACCTCGTCGGCGCCGATGACCTTGAGGCGCTCCATCCACTCCTCGCTGCCCTCGACCTTCCAGCCCTGACTGGCGAGCCAGCCCAGGTGGATTTCGAGGACCTGTCCCGGGTTCATTCGGGACGGGACACCCAGCGGGTTGAGGATGATGTCGACCGGGGTGCCGTCCTCCATGAACGGCATGTCCTCGATCGGCAGGATCTTCGAGATGACGCCCTTGTTGCCGTGACGGCCGGCGAGCTTGTCACCATCGGTGATCTTGCGCTTCTGCGCGACGTACACGCGAACCAGCTGGTTCACGCCCGGCGGCAGCTCGTCGCCCTCTTCGCGGTCGAAGACGCGGACACCGATGATCTTGCCGACCTCGCCGTGCGGCACCTTCAGCGAGGTGTCGCGCACTTCGCGCGCCTTCTCACCGAAGATCGCGCGCAGCAGGCGCTCTTCCGGCGTCAGCTCGGTCTCACCCTTGGGCGTGACCTTGCCGACGAGGATGTCACCGGCGACGACCTCGGCACCGATACGGATGATGCCGCGCTCGTCGAGGTCCGCGAGGACCTCTTCGGAGACGTTCGGGATGTCCCGGGTGATCTCCTCCGGGCCGAGCTTGGTGTCACGGGCGTCGACCTCGTGCTCCTCGATGTGAATCGAGGAGAGGACGTCGTCCTGCACCAGGCGCTGGCTGAGGATGATCGCGTCTTCGTAGTTGTGACCCTCCCACGGCATGAACGCCACGAGCAGGTTCTTGCCGAGCGCCATCTCACCCTGCTGGGTGGCGGGCCCGTCGGCGAGGACCTGGCCCTCGACGACCCGGGCGCCCTCGTCGACGACAACCTTCTGGTTGACCGAGGTGCCCTGGTTGGAGCGGGAGAACTTCGCGATCCGGTACGTCGTGTACGTGCCGTCGTCGTTGGCGACGGTGACGTAGTCCGCGGAGACCTCCTGGACCACACCGTCCTTCTCCGCCTTGATGACGTCACCGGCGTCGACCGCACAGCGGTATTCCATGCCGGTGCCGACGAGCGGCGCCTCGGACGTGATCAGCGGCACGGCCTGACGCATCATGTTCGCGCCCATGAGCGCGCGGTTCGCGTCGTCGTGCTCGAGGAACGGGATCATCGCGGTGGCGACCGACACCATCTGGCGCGGCGAGACGTCCATGTAGTCGACGTCGTCGCCCGGGATGTAGTCGATTTCGCCGCCACGACGGCGGACGAGCACGCGCGACTCGGTGAAGCGCATGTCCTCACCCAGCGTCGCGTTCGCCTGGGCGATCACGAAGCGGTCTTCCTCGTCGGCCGTCAGGTAGTCGACCTCGTCGGTGACCACACCTTCGGTGACGCGGCGGTAAGGCGTCTCGACGAAACCGAACGCGTTGACGCGGCCGTACGAGGCGAGCGAACCGATCAGACCGATGTTCGGGCCTTCGGGAGTCTCAATCGGGCACATACGGCCGTAGTGAGACGGGTGCACGTCACGGACCTCGAAGCCGGCCCGCTCACGGGAGAGACCACCCGGGCCAAGCGCCGACAGACGGCGCTTGTGGGTGAGACCCGACAGCGGGTTGTTCTGGTCCATGAACTGCGACAGCTGGCTGGTGCCGAAGAACTCCTTGATGGAGGCGACGACCGGCCGGATGTTGATCAGGGTCTGCGGCGTGATCGCCTCGACGTCCTGAGTCGTCATCCGCTCGCGCACGACGCGCTCCATACGAGCCAGACCCGTGCGGACCTGGTTCTGGATGAGCTCGCCGACGTTGCGCAGACGACGGTTGCCGAAGTGGTCGATGTCGTCGGTCTCGACGACGATGCTCCGGCCCGACTCGCCGACCGTCTCGACCTCGCCGGCGTGCAGCCGGACCAGGTACTTGATGGTGGCGATGATGTCCTTGCTGGTGAGGACACCCGCGTTCAGCGGCTCATCGGCGCCGAGCTTCTTGTTCACCTTGTAGCGGCCGACCTTCGCGAGGTCGTAGCGCTTCGGGTTGAAGTAGAGGTTCTCGAGCAGCGTCTGAGCAGCCTCACGCGTGGGCGGCTCGCCCGGGCGGAGCTTGCGGTAGATGTCGAGCAGCGCGTCGTCCTGGCCCTGGGTGTGGTCCTTCTCCAGGGTGGCGCGCATGGACTCGTACTCGCCGAACTCTTCGAGGATCTGCTCGGTGGTCCAACCGAGAGCCTTGAGGAGAACGGTCACGGACTGCTTGCGCTTGCGGTCGATGCGGACACCGACCATGTCGCGCTTGTCGATCTCCATCTCCAGCCAGGCACCCCGGGACGGGATGATCTTGGCGGAGAAGATGTCCTTGTCGGACGTCTTGTCGATGGAGGAGTCGAAGTAGACACCCGGCGAGCGGACCAGCTGCGACACAACGACACGCTCGGTGCCGTTGATGACGAAGGTGCCCTTGTTCGTCATGAGCGGGAAATCGCCCATGAAGACCGTCTGGGACTTGATCTCGCCGGTCTCGTTGTTGGTGAACTCTGCGGTGACGAAGAGGGGAGCCGCGAACGTGAAGTCGCGCTCCTTGCACTCGTCGATCGAGTTCTTCGGCGGCTCGAACCGGTGGTCGCGGAACGTCAGCGACATCGACCCGGAGAAGTCCTCGATCGGCGAGATCTCCTCGAAGATCTCTTCCAGACCAGACTTGGTGGGGACGTCCTGTCCGCTCTCGAGAGCGGCCTCGACGCGACCCTTCCAAGCGGCATTGCCGAGCAGCCAGTCAAAGCTCTCGGTCTGCAGCGCAAGGAGGTTAGGAACCTCGAGGGGCTCCTTGATCTTTGCAAAGGAGATGCGCAGCGGGGCGGTGCTGGCGCCGTTGTTCGTATTGGAGGTCGAGGCGTTGCGCGAGGCGGCCAAGAGGGGGTCCTTCCGAGGGCTCGGACTCACTACGCGCGTACCGGTCCCAAGCTGGCACAGCGACAGAAATCCCTGGTCGGGGATATTCGGCCGTCGATGCTCGAGCGAGGGTATGCCCCTGGTGACGGGCAGGAGGCAGCTAACAGGCAGCGCAAAGGGTCAGTGTAGCCACTTGGCCCACTGATGTCCAGTGCGGGTTGTTTGACACCCTCGCTGTACTCAACTCCTGCGGAAAGCCATGCGCTGTATGCGCATATCAGTACTGCCCTCTACGTCGCCGATCCATGCCTCGGATCCGGATCGGTATGACGACGCGTCCTGAGAATTGCGCGCCTCGTGCGGTTCGTCAAGGCCCCCCCGCTCTCCACTGAGATCGTCACTGGCCACGGCGCCGTACGGCGCATGGCCACCCGCGGGGCGTACGGCGAAGATCACGATACTCGCCACGACGCCAAGAGCAAGGACGGCGTCCCGGGAACGCCTGAGGGCGACCACCCGAATGGGTGATCGCCCTCAGAACGTGAGCAGCTGAGTCAGAGACTCAACGAGGTCACTTGACCTCGACAGCCGCGCCGGCGGCCTTGAGGGACTCGGCGGCCTTCTCAGCGGCCTCCTTGGCGACCTTCTCGAGGACCGGCTTCGGAGCGCCGTCGACGAGGTCCTTGGCCTCCTTCAGACCCAGCGAGGTCAGCTCGCGCACGACCTTGATGACCTGGATCTTCTTGTCGCCGGCACCGGTGAGGATGACGTCGAACTCGTCCTGCTCCTCGGCGGCCTCGGCGGCGCCACCAGCGGCACCACCGGCGGGGGCGGCGGCAACCGCGGCAGCGGCGGTGACGTCGAACTTCTCCTCGAAGGCCTTCACGAACTCAGAGAGCTCGATGAGGGTCATCTCCTCGAACTGCGCGAGCAGGTCGTCCTGGGTGAGCTTCGCCATGATGGCGTCCTTCCACTAATTCGGCTGGTGCCGATGTACATGTGAGGCGGGCGTACTTCCGGCCCGCTGCGACCTGCGCCTAGCTGGCGTCGGTCAAAAAGCGAGCCGAATTACTCGGCACCGCCCTGCTCGGCCTGCTTGGCACGAAGCGCCTCCGCGGTGCGGACGAACTTCGAGGGAAGCGCCTTGAACAGCGAGGCAGTCTGCGACTGCTTGCCCTTCATGGCGCCCGCCAGCTTGGCGAGCAGAACCTCGCGGGACTCGAGGTCCGCGAGCTTCTTGATCTCATCGGCGGACAGCGCCTTACCGTCAAGGACACCGCCCTTGATGATCAGGTTGGGGTTCTCCTTGGCGAAGTCACGAAGACCCTTCGCCGACTCCACCGGGTCACCGGTGATGAAGGCAACCGCCGTCGGACCTGCGAACAGGTCGTCCAGCGTGTTGATCCCGGCCTCGTTGGCCGCAATCTTGGTCAGCGTGTTCTTCACCACGGCGTACTGGGCGTTCTCACCGAGCGAACGACGCAGCGTCTTGAGCTGCGCCACGGTGAGACCCCGGTACTCGGTCAGCACGGCGGCGTTCGAGCTACGGAACTGGTCCGCGAGCTCGGCTACCGCGGCAGCCTTGTCGGGCCTTGCCATAGAGCGTCGGCCTCCTTCCGGGTGATGAGGACCGCTCAGAAGGGGCTGGGCAAACAAAACGCCCCGGCGCAGGCGCACGGGGCGTAGCTCGACCGGAACATGTCCGGGAGCTTCTCCACGACACCTACGCGGGTCGTCCGCACCTAGCGGATCCTTCGGCCACCGCACCTTCTTGCGAAGACACGGCAACGACCAGCGGTCTTTGGCTTCCGGGGAAGACTACGCGAACGGCTCACCCACATGCAAATCGGGCCCCGCGCCTCCCGAAGGAGGTGCGGGGCCCGACTGAACCACTCGGTGAGCCGTCAGGCCCGACCCGGTCAGACAGCGGCCGGGTCTTCCTCGACGAGGAGGTTACGGGTGCGGTTCGGGTCCAGCGGGATGCCGGGGCCCATCGTCGTGGCGAGGGCGGCCTTCTTGATGTAGCGACCCTTCGCGGCGGACGGCTTGAGACGGAGGATCTCCTCCAGCGCCGCGGCGTAGTTCTCGACCAGCTTCGTCTCGTCGAAGGAGACCTTGCCGATGATGAAGTGCAGGTTCGAGTGCTTGTCGACGCGGAACTCGATCTTGCCGCCCTTGATGTCCGTGACAGCCTTCGCCACGTCCGGGGTGACCGTTCCGGTCTTCGGGTTCGGCATCAGACCACGCGGACCGAGCACGCGACCGAGGCGGCCGACCTTGCCCATGAGGTCCGGGGTGGCGACAACGGCGTCGAAGTCCAGACGGCCCTTCGCAACCTCGTCGATGAGCTCGTCGGAGCCGACGATGTCGGCGCCCGCGGCCTCCGCGGCCGCAGCACGGTCACCGGTCGCGAAGACCAGGACCCGGGCGGTCTTGCCGGTGCCGTGCGGCAGGTTCACGGTGCCGCGGACCATCTGGTCGGCCTTGCGCGGGTCGACACCCAGACGCATGGCGACCTCGACGGTGCCGTCGAACTTCGTGGCGGAGGTGTCCTTGGCAATGCGGACGGCCTCGAGCGGGGCGTACAGACGCTCCCGGTCGATCTTCGCGTCCGCGTTGCGGAAGTTCTTGCTGCGCTTCACTTCTGCTCCTTGGGCAGTTACCCCATGCGGCTTCCGCTGCGTGGGAGGTGGAGTCGTGGTGCGGACCAGCGCTTGGCCCTACCACTGAGGTGCTACGGGGACTTTCAGCCCTCGACGGTGATGCCCATGGAACGGGCGGTACCGGCGATGATCTTGTCCGCGGCCTCGAGGTCGTTGGCGTTCAGGTCGGGGAGCTTGACCGTCGAGATCTCACGCACCTGAGCGGCGGTGAGCTTCGCGACCTTGGTCTTGTGGGGCTCGCCCGATCCCTTGTCCACACCAGCGGCCTTGAGGATCAGCTTCGCGGCCGGCGGGGTCTTCGTCACGAAGGTGAAGGAGCGGTCCTCGTAGACCGTGATCTCCACCGGCACGACCATGCCACGCTGCGACTCGGTCGCGGCGTTGTAGGCCTTGCAGAACTCCATGATGTTGACGCCGTGCTGGCCCAGCGCGGGGCCGACCGGCGGAGCCGGGTTGGCCGCGCCGGCGTTGATCTGGAGCTTGATGAGCCCCGTGACCTTCTTCTTCTTGGGAGGCATTGCTCTCTCCGGGTCCTAGTGAGAGTTTCCTGCCATCCGATCACCGGACGGAGGCATACCGCACAACGATAACGGGTATAGCGGTGCGGCTAAAAACCGAGCAGGTCAGACCGGCTGCGAGAGCCGGTCTGACCTGGTCGGAAGCATGGGTCCAGAGAAGATTAGTTCTTCTGGATCTGGTCGAAGCTGAGCTCGACCGGGGTCTCGCGACCGAAGATCTCGACGAGGCCCTTGACCTTCTTCGAGTCGGCGTTGATCTCGTTGATCGTCGCCTGGAGGGTCGCGAAGGGGCCGTCGGTGACGGTAACGGAGTCGCCCACCTCGAAGTCCAGCACCTGGACCTCCATCTTGCGGCTGGGCGCCGGCTTGCCCTCGGCCTCGGCGGCCTCACGGGCGGCCTTCTCCTCGGCCTCCGGGGCGAGCATCTTGACGATCTCGTCCAGCGTCAGCGGGTACGGGTCGTAGGCGTTGCCCACGAAGCCGGTGACGCCGGGGGTGTTGCGGACAACGCCCCAGGACTCGTTGGTGAGGTCCATGCGGACCAGGACGTAACCGGGAAGCTTGTTCTGGCGGACGTTCTTACGCTCGCCGTTCTTGATCTGGACGATCTCTTCCTCGGGGACTTCCGCCTGGTAGATGAACTCCTCGACGTTCAGCGAAACGGCGCGCTGCTCCAGGTTCGCCTTCACACGCTTCTCGTACCCGGCGTACGTGTGGATGACGTACCACTCGCCCGGCAGGGTGCGGAGCTCCTCGCGGAGCGCGGCGATCGGGTCGGCCGGCGCGGCGGGCTCTTCCTCGGAGTCCTCGGCGGACTCGTCGGACTCGGCTTCGGCGGCGTCCTCGACATCGGCGGCTTCGTCGGCCTCGGCGGCTACCTCGGCAACGTCCTCGTCGGACTCGACGTGCACGGCGGTCTCTTCCGCCGGCTCGCTCGCAGCGACGTCAGCAGCTTCCGCCTGGTCCTCGTCGGCCGCCTCGACGATGTCGAGCTGGTCCTCAACGGACTCCGGGCTTTCGCTCGGCTCAACGGCGTCGTTCAGGTTCGGGTCAGACACGGTGGCTGCTTCTTCCTGGATACAAATGGGTGGAACGGCGAAAGGGGCGCCGGGTGGGGCGCCCTACGCGGGATCAGCCGAAGACGTACTTGACGGCTCGGGCGAAGCCCATGTCGATCACGGTCACAATGCCGATCATGATGACGACGAAGACAATCACCACGGAGGTGTACGTCGTCAGCTGGCTGCGCGTGGGCCAGACGACCTTGCGCAGCTCTGCGACGATCTGGCGGTAGAAGAGCGCGAGACGGCCCAGGGGACCCTTCTTGCCGCGCTTACCGCCCTTGCGGGACTTCTTGCTGGAGTCCGGCGTCTCGTCCTGGGCATCAGGCATGTCGATGGAGCCCACGGCGTCCGTCACGCTACTCACCTGATTCCGGGTCGTGGCCGTGCCGCGCCCGGTGGAGCCGCACGGCAGTGCATAGAAGTACGTACATGCGCACACATCCTGGCGAAGATGTGTGTAGCAGGGCCGGAGGGACTTGAACCCCCAACCGCTGGTTTTGGAGACCAGTGCTCTACCAATTGAGCTACGACCCTTTGTGGTTCCCCCAACCTACCGCATCCGACCGAGTGCACGGAGTGCGCACGGTCGGGTGGCTGCTGAGGGGCCAACGACGAGTGAGTGTACGTGGTCACAGGCCCGGCGTCGAACAGATACCGCGCGGGCGCTTCCCGTCAGCCGGGTGTCCGACCCTCGGTATGTGTGTGCTGAGCGGGATTGCGGTCTGGGACGATGGGCCGTATGAGCGCTGCAACTCCTCCCACCGAGCGCCGGGTCTCAGCCCGAATCGGCGCTATCTCCGAGTCCGCGACCCTTGCCGTCGACGCCAAGGCCAAGGCCCTGAAGGCCTCCGGCCGTCCGGTCATCGGCTTCGGCGCGGGCGAGCCCGACTTCCCTACGCCCGGCTACATCGTCGAGGCCGCGATCGAGGCCTGCCAGAACCCGAAGTACCACCGCTACACGCCGGCCGGCGGGCTCCCCGAGCTGAAGGCCGCGATCGCCACGAAGACGCTGCGTGACTCCGGTTACGAGGTGGACGCCTCGCAGGTGCTGGTCACCAACGGCGGCAAGCAGGCCATCTACGAGGCGTTCGCCACGATCCTGGACCCGGGCGACGAGGTCATCGTCCCGGCTCCGTACTGGACGACGTACCCCGAGTCGATCCGTCTCGCCGGCGGTGTGCCGGTCGACGTGGTGGCCGACGAGACGACCGGCTACCGGGTCTCCGTCGAGCAGCTGGAGGCGGCCCGTACGGAGAAGACCAAGGTCGTCCTCTTCGTCTCCCCGTCCAACCCGACCGGCGCGGTGTACACCGAGGCCGAGACCGAGGCGATCGGCCGCTGGGCCGCCGAGCACGGTCTGTGGGTGCTGACGGACGAGATCTACGAGCACCTGGTCTACGGCGACGCCTCCGCGGTCTCCCTCCCGGCGGTCCTGCCGGAGCTGCGCGACAAGTGCATCGTCGTCAACGGTGTGGCCAAGACGTACGCGATGACCGGCTGGCGGGTCGGATGGATCATCGGCCCCAAGGACGTCATCAAGGCGGCGACCAACCTCCAGTCGCACGCCACCTCCAACGTGTCGAACGTCGCTCAGATCGCGGCGCTCGCGGCTGTCTCCGGCAACCTCGACGCGGTCGCCGAGATGCGTTCCGCCTTCGACCGCCGTCGGCAGACGATGGTGCGGATGCTCAACGAGATCGACGGCGTGCTCTGCCCGGAGCCGGAGGGCGCGTTCTACGCGTACCCCTCGGTCAAGGGGCTGCTGGGCAAGGAGATCCGGGGCAAGCGCCCGGAGTCCTCGGTCGAGCTGGCCGCGCTGATCCTGGACGAGGTCGAGGTGGCGGTCGTCCCGGGCGAGGCCTTCGGCACGCCGGGCTACCTGCGGCTCTCGTACGCGCTGGGCGACGAGGACCTGGTGGAGGGTGTGTCTCGCATCCAGAAGCTGCTGGCCGAGGCCCGCGACTAGTACCCAGGCGTTCAACGGGCCCCCGGCTGCTGCCGGGGGCCCGTTTCTGCGTTCGGGCACTTACTCGTTCGAGCAAAGACGCTTCCGGACGGCTCGTATGTGCGGCAGGATCTTGGGATGTTGAGTGTGCGCGATGTCCGACTGCTGCCGAAGGCCCATCTGCATCTGCATTTCACCGGTTCGATGCGGCCCGGCACGCTTCTCGAGCTGGCCGACAAGTACGGCGTGCACCTGCCCGAGGCGCTGACCAGCGGGGAGCCGCCGAAGCTGCGGGCGACGGACGAGCGCGGCTGGTTCCGGTTCCAGCGGCTGTACGACGCCGCCCGGTCGTGTCTGCGCGAGCCCGAGGACATTCAGCGGCTGGTGCGCGAGGCGGCCGAGGAGGACGTGCGGGACGGCTCGGGGTGGCTGGAGATCCAGGTCGACCCGACGTCGTACGCGCCGATGCTCGGTGGCCTGATTCCGGCGCTGGAGATCATCCTGGACGCGGTGGACAGTGCGTCGCGGGAGACCGGGCTCGGGATGCGGGTGCTGGTCGCGGCGAACCGGATGAAGCACCCGCTGGACGCGCGGACGCTTGCCCGGCTCGCCGTGCGGTACGCGGACCGGGGGATCGTCGGCTTCGGGCTCTCCAACGACGAGCGCAGGGGCATGGCCAGGGACTTCGACCGCGCCTTCGCCATCGCGCGGGAGGGCGGGCTGCTCGCGGCGCCGCACGGCGGCGAGCTGACCGGGCCCGCGTCCGTACGCGACTGCCTGGACGATCTGCGCGCGTCGCGGATCGGGCACGGCGTACGGGCGGCGGAGGACCCCCGGCTGCTGCGGAAGCTGGCCGAAAGGGGCGTCACGTGCGAGGTGTGTCCGTCCTCGAATGTGGCGCTGGGTGTGTACGAGAAGCCCGAGGACGTGCCGCTGCGGACGTTGTACGACGCCGGGGTGCCGATGGCGCTCGGCGCGGACGACCCG
The DNA here is from genome assembly GCF_053646035.1 of Streptomyces sp. NPDC055287. Lineage (NCBI taxonomy): Bacteria > Bacillati > Actinomycetota > Actinomycetes > Kitasatosporales > Streptomycetaceae > Streptomyces > Streptomyces sp. NPDC055287. The sequence goes on from NZ_JBSHNE010000009.1 coordinate 155,028, forward strand.
CTGCTGTTCGGGTCGCGGCTGGCGGCGCAGTACGAGCTGGTGCGGCGGCATCACGGGTTCACCGACGCCGAGCTGGCCGAGCTGGCGCGGCAGTCGGTGCGGGGGTCGGCCGCGCCCGCGGATGTGCAGGCGAAGCTGCTGGCCGGGATCGACCACTGGCTGGGTGGGTGATCGGTCGGGGGGTGGCTCTGGGGCGGTGTGCCGGGGCCTTGGGGCGGTGTGCGGCGGCCCCGGGGTCGGTGCCGCGCCGGGGCGTCTCCTCGGGTGCCGGACGGGCGAGAGGTCGGTTCGCGACGCCCACGCCATGTTCGTTCGCCCCATGCGGGGAGCACCCCGCCACGGCACCTCCTGACATCTCGGAGCGCGTGGCGGGGTCGTCCCTGGCGGGTAGCCCTCGCTCGGCTAGAGGGTGACGCCCACTGTCACCGGTTCGTTCACCAGGGTCACGCCGAACGCCTCGCGGACGCCGGCCACCACCTCGCGTGCCAGCGCCAGCAGGTCCTCGGTGGTCGCCTCGCCGCGGTTGGTGAGGGCCAGCGTGTGCTTGGTGGAGATGCGGGCCGGGCCCGTCCCGTAGCCCTTGGTGAAGCCGGCCTTGTCGATCAGCCAGGCCGCGGAGGTCTTGGTCCTGCCGTCGCCCGCCGGGAACGCCGGCGGCCCCACATCGGCGCCGAGTCGCGCCCGGGCGCGGATCAGGAAGGCCGCGTACTCCTCGTCGCTGAGGATCGGGTTGGTGAAGAAGGAGCCCGCCGACCACGTGTCGTGGTCCTCCGGGTCCAGGACCATGCCCTTGCCCGCGCGGAGCTTGAGCACGGTCTCGCGGGCCACGGCGGCGGGCACCCGGTCGCCGGCTTCGACGCCGAGGGTCCGCGCGGTCTCGGGGTACTTGATCGGCGCCGACATGCCACCCGCGTCCTCCAGCGCGAAGCGGACGCGCAGGACGACGAAGCGGTCCGGGTGCTCCTTGAAGCGGCTGTGGCGGTACGAGAAGTCACAGTCGGCGGCGGGGATGGTGAGTGTCGTGCCCTCGCGGCGGTCGTAGGCGACCACCTCGGTGATGACGCTGGACACTTCCTGGCCGTACGCCCCGACGTTCTGGATCGGGGTCGCGCCGGCCGACCCGGGGATCCCCGCGAGGCACTCGATGCCCGCGAGGCCGGCTTCGACCGTGCGGGCGACGGCATCGGTCCAGACCTCGCCGGCGGCCAGTTCCAGCGACGTACCGTCGAGGCGGAAGCCGGTGGTCGCGATGCGCAGGGCGGTGCCGTCGAAGCCCTTGTCGCCGATGACCAGGTTGCTTCCGCCGCCGATGACGAGCAGCGGGGTGCCGGCCGCGTCGGCCTCGCGGACGGCGGCGATCACCTCGTCGTCGGTGGTGGCCGTCACGAGACGGGTCGCGGGGCCGCCGAGCCGGAAGGTGGTCAGGGGGGCGAGGGGGGCGTCGTGGAGTTCCAGCACGGGACAAGCGTACGGGGCCGTCAGTGGACCACCAGTTCCCGCTCCTGCCGCGGCGCCGGGGCGCCCGTTGCGCGTCGCGACGGGATCAGCAGCGCCACCGCCGCCCCGAGGGCCACGACACCCGCGCCGATCCACAGGGCGGGGACTGTGCCGTCGCTGAAGGTGTCGGCGGACTCGTAGCCGCCCTTGGCCGCGAAGACCGCGCCCAGGACCGCGATGCCGAGGGCTCCGCCGACCTCCCGCAGGGCGTTGTTGGCGCCGGAGGCGACTCCCTGCTCGGCGGGACGGACGCTGGACATCACCAGGCTGGCGGCGGGGGCGAAGTACAGCCCCATGCCGATTCCGCTGAGGATCAGCGCGGGGAGCTGGGCGGCGTACGAGACGTCGGGACCGAGGACGGCGGCGTAGATCCCGAGCCCGAGGGCCTGGAGGGCGAGGCCTGCCGCGACCACGGGGCGGCCGCCGATGCGGTCGGAGAGATATCCGGCGAGGGGCGCCACGATCAGCGGCATGCCGGTCCAGGGGAGCATCCGCAGACCGGCCTCGGTGGGCGAGTGGCCGAGGACGCTCTGCAGGAACTGGCTGAGCAGGAAGATCGAGCCGAACATGCCCAGGAACATCAGCAGGCTCGCGATATTTATCCCGAAGAAGGCCCGGTTCCGGAAGAGCCGCATGGGGAGCATGGGGTTGCTGTTGCGGAAGCCGTGGTGGACGAAGCCGCCGATGAGTGCGCCGCCGAGGATCAGGCCGGTGAGGATCGGCGTACTGGTCCAGCCGTCCGACTGCCCGTTGACCAGGGCGTACACGATCCCGAAGAGGCCGCCACTGACCAGGAGCGTGCCGGGGATGTCGAGCCGGGCGTGCGGTGCGTACGACTCCTTCAGGCGCAGCCGGGCCAGCGGCAGCAGCGCGAGGCCGATCGGCACGTTCAGCCAGAAGATCCACTGCCAGGAGATGTGCTCGGTGAGGCTGCCGCCGATGAGCGGGCCGCTGGCCACGGCGAGGCCGGTGACGGCGCCGAAGATGCCCAGGGCCGTGCCGCGGCGTGCGGCGGGGACGGCCGCGGTGAGCAGGGTGAGGGTCAGCGGCATCATGATCGCCGCGCCGACACCCTGGACGGCTCGGGCGGCGACGAGGGCGTCGATGCCGGGGGCGAGCGCTGCCGCCGCCGACGCCCCGGTGAAGACCGTCAGGCCGGTGATGAAGAGCCGGCGGCGGCCGAACCGGTCGCCGAGGGCCGCCCCCAGCATGAGCAGGACGGCGAAGGTGAGCGTGTACGCGCTCACCGTCCACTCCAGGTCTTCGAGCGCGCCGCCGAGGTCTTCGCGGATGGACGGCAGGGCCGTCGTCACGACGAGGTTGTCGAGTGCCGCCATGAAGCCGGCGACGCTGGTGATGATCAGGGCCCAGACGGCGCCGGAGCGGCCCGGTGTGGTGTGTTCCATACTTCCCCCGTGAGGTTAGTTATTGATGACTAACTTTCTTGCTCAGAGAAAGGCGCTTCCTCGCGACCGCGGAGCCCTACTCCAGAAACGGAGTCGCGCTCATGTCGAAGCCGGACCACACGCGGTGGCCGGAGGGGAAGCCCAGCGACGCCAGCACATTGATCAGCATCCCGAAGGACAGGAAGAACGTGGTCTCCTTGGTGTCGCCGCCCAGAATGAGGCGGGAGGAGTCCCAGAGCCGTTCCCACTCCATCCGGACGGCCTCGCCGAACGCACGGTCCCCCGACGCCTCGGCGGATGCCACTGCGACGAACACCTGCATCTGCATGAGGAGTCGCTCCGGATCGCGGGCGAGCAGCTCCTTGTACGCGTTGGCCATGGCCATGTGCGCATCCTCGGCCGGCACCTCGCTCGCGGCGTCCGCCATCGCCTGCCGGGTCTCGGCGAGACTCCGGGTCGCGGCGGCCAGGAACAGTTCCTGCTTGTTCTTGAACAACCTGAAGAGGTACGGCTGCGAGACCCCGACGCGTTTGGCGATCGACTCGGTGGAGGTGCCGTGGTAGCCGCCTCGCGCGAACTCGGTGATCGCCGCGCGGATGACGCTCTCGCGTCGCTCGTCTGCGCTCATCCTGACCATGCGAGAAAGTTAGTGGCCAATCACTAATGGCGTCAACAGGCGAGCACGAGTAAGGGGCACCCCGCCATTGGGGGTGCCCCTTACTCGTTCGCTGCGTCAGCCGAGCTGGACCACGGCGCGGGACATGCCCAGCACCTTCTGCCCGGCGCTCATGGCCGTCAGGTCAACCCGGACCCGATTGCCCTCCAGCAGGGCGGCGACCTTGGCGCTGACCTCGATCAGCGCACCCTTGTCGTCGTTCGGGACTATGACCGGCTTCGTGAAACGCACGCCGTACTCGACGACGGCGGCCGGGTCGTCCACCCAGTCGGTGACCACCCGGATCGCCTCGGCCATGGTGAACATGCCGTGCGCGATCACGTTCGGCAGCCCGACCTCGGTGGCGAACTTCTCGTTCCAGTGGATGGGGTTGAAGTCGCCGGAGGCGCCCGCGTACCGCACGAGCGTGGCGCGCGTCACGGTGAAGGACTGGGCCGGCAGCTCGGTGCCGACCTCGACGTCCGCGTAAGAGATCTTCGCCGCCATCACGCCTCCTCGGCCGCGCGCGCGACGAGCTTCGTCCACGCCGTCACCACGTGCTCGCCGGACTCGTCGTGGACGTCCCCGCGGATGTCCAGGATGTCGTTGCCGGCCATCGACCTGACCGCCTCTATGGTCGAGGTGACCGTCAGTCGGTCCCCCGCACGCACCGGGCGCTTGTACGCGAACTTCTGATCGCCGTGCACGACCCGGCTGTAGTCAAGACCGAGCTGCGGGTCCTCGACGACCTGCCCCGCCGCCTGGAAGGTGATGGAGAAGACAAAGGTCGGCGGTGCGATCACGTCGGAGTGACCGAGTGCCTTGGCGGCTTCCGGATCGGTGTACGCGGGATTGGTGTCGCCCACTGCCTCGGCGAACTCCCGGATCTTTTCCCGGCCGACCTCGTACGGTGCGGTGGGCGGATAGGCCCGCCCCACGAAGGACTGGTCGAGCGCCATGGACTCGTACCTCCTGATACCTGATACCTGATGACTGGTGGCTGACGCCTGATCAAATCACTGAACAAACGACACGAGGCCGCCCCCGAAGTGGGGACGGCCTCGCATACGAGCCTGTGTTTAGCGGGTTTCGCGGTGCGCAGTGTGCGAGTTGCAGCGCGGGCAGTGCTTCTTCATCTCAAGACGGTCCGGGTTGTTACGCCGGTTCTTCTTGGTGATGTAGTTCCGCTCCTTGCACTCCACGCAGGCCAGCGTGATCTTCGGGCGGACGTCGGTGGCAGCCACGTGAGTGCTCCTTGGACGGACGGTTGACGGATGAACGCATAAAAGAGTAGCCGATCGAAGGACCGACCCCACAATCGGCTACCGTGTGTAGCGGTGACCGGACTTGAACCGGTGACACAGCGATTATGAGCCGCTTGCTCTACCGACTGAGCTACACCGCTTTGATGTCCGGATCACCCCGCCCGAAGGCGGGGATCTCCGATCACCAGAGCCCCAATACGGAATCGAACCGTAGACCTTCTCCTTACCATGGAGACGCTCTACCGACTGAGCTATTGGGGCGAGCGATGAAGACATTACACGGTCGCCCGCCGATCGCCCAAATCCGTTTCTCGCGCCCCCGCGCGTGCCCATCGCAGCGGTCCCGTACGCCACTCGTGCCCACACCGGTACGACTATTTCGCTCCTCCTCGATGCCTGGTTTGCGGGCCCCTAGGCTCGACTCACGCTGCGTGATCTTGATCTTGCACGCCAGAGCCCGACCAGGAGCCCGATGTCCGACAGCCAGCCGCAGCCGCCCCGTTCGTCCGGCGGCAACCCTGGGAACAGCGACGGCTTGCCCAGCAACGACGGCAGCACGCTGCTGCTGTGCGCGGCCCGTCTCACCGACGGACGCACGGTGGACGTACGGCTCAGCGGCGGCCGCATCGAGGCCGTCGGGACCGCCGGCAGCCTGCCCGCGGTGGGCGCGCGGGTGGATCTCGGCGGCCATCTCCTGCTCCCCGCCCCCGCCGAACCGCATGCCCACAGTGACACCGCTCTCACCGCCGACGCCGGCCCCGTCTCGTACAGCACGGAAGATGTCCAGCGCCGCACCACCGAGGCCGTGCTGCTGCAGCTGGGGCACGGGGCGACCGCGGTGCGTTCGCACGTACGGATCGGGGACGTGCAGGGGATCCGGTCCATGGAGGCGGTGCTTCAGGCGCGGCGTTCGCTCCGCGGGCTGGCCGATCTGACCGCCGTGGCCGTCCCCCGGCTGCTCACCGGGCTGGCGGGCGCCGACGGCCTGGCGATGCTGCGGGACGCCGTCAAGATGGGCGCCGGTGTGGTGGGCGGCTGCCCGGACCTCGATCCCGACCCGGCCGGGTACACGGAGGCGGTCCTGGAGATCGCCGCCGAGCACGGCTGCCCCGTGGACCTCCATACGGAGGGTGACGATCCGGCCCGGCTGGCGCGGCTCGCGGCCATGGTCGGCGGACTGCGGCCCGGGGTCACCATCGGGCCGTGCGCCGGGCTGTCCCGGCTCCCCCTGGACGCCGCGACGCGCGCCGCCGGGCAGTTGGCCGCCGCCGGGGTGACCGTGGTGTGCCTGCCGCAGGGCGACTGCTCCGGGGTGGAGCGGCGGGGTGGCGGGCCGGCTCCCGTACGGCTGCTGCGAGCGGCGGGTGTGCGGGTCGCGGCGGGCAGCGGGGCGCTGCGGGACGTGGCCAATCCGGTGGGGCGCGGGGATCCGCTGGAGGCGGCCTACCTGCTGGCCTCACAGGGCGGGATGCGGGCCACCGACGCGTACGGGGCGGTGAGTTCGGCGGCGCGGGAGGCGATGGGGCTGCCGGAGGTGCGGGTGGAGGCGGGCTTTCCGGCCGAGCTGGTCGCCGTACGCGGGGACCGGATCGCGGGGGTGCTCTCCCTGGCGTACAGCCGCGTCGTCATCCACCGCGGGCGGGTCGTCGCCCGTACCAGCGCGGTCCGCGAGTACTGCGACTCGGCGGCCGCCGTCGCGCTCGACCTGCCGCGCCAGGGGCGGGGCTGAGCCGGGGCGGTGGCCTGATGCGGCCCGCCTTTGCGCACGCGCGCGCCGGGGCGCGTACGGTCGGAAACATGCGCATTGTCATCGCAGGTGGACACGGTCAGATCGCGCTGCGGCTGGAGCGGTTGCTCGCCGCGCGCGGGTACGAAGTCGCGGGCATCGTCCGCGACGCGAAGCAGAGCGAGGATCTGCGCGCGGTCGGCGCCGAACCGGTCGTACTGGACCTGGAATCGGCCTCCGTCGAGCAGGTCGCCGGGGTACTGGAGGGCGCCGACGGCGTCGTCTTCGCGGCGGGCGCGGGGCCGGGCAGCGGTACGGAGCGCAAGAACACGGTGGACCGGGGCGCGGCCGTGCTGTTCGCGGACGCGGCGGAGCGGGCGGGCGTACGCCGCTACCTCATCGTGTCGTCGATGGGCGCGGACGCCGACCGGCCGGGCGACGAGGTGTTCGACGTGTACCTGCGTGCCAAGGGCGCGGCCGACGAGGACGTACGCTCCCGGGCCGGTCTGGACTGGACGGTGCTGCGGCCGGGCAGCCTGACGAACGACGCCGGCACGGGGCTCGTGTCCCTCGGGGTCTCGACAGGGCGCGGTCCCGTGCCGCGTGACGACGTGGCCGCCGTCCTGGCCGAGCTGCTGGAGACACCGTCTACGGCCGGTCTGACGCTGGAGCTGATCAGCGGCTCGGTGCCGGTCACGGTCGCGGTGAAGGACGTCGCCGGCAACTGAGCCGCAGCTGTACCTCCGCGGGAACGAGAAAACCCCCTCCGGTCCGCATTTCTGCAGTCCGGAGGGGGTTTCCCCACCTGTGGCGGCGCCAGGATTCGAACCTGGGAAGGCTAAGCCGGCGGATTTACAGTCCGCTCCCATTGGCCACTCGGGCACACCGCCATGGGATGTCGCCCTGGTACGACCGCCTGGGCGGCTGTTCCGTGGCAACGACGTAAACGATACCCGATACCCAGGGGTGCTCCGCCACCGGATTGATCAGCCCTCGGGGCGGGTGCGGGTGGCTAGGCTTTACGGCAGCGGCCCGGGACGCCCGGCCGCTCGCCCGCCCCGTGCGGCACCCGATACGCGTACGCCCGTCCCCCGAACACAAGGAGCCACAGGACATGGCCGACTCCAGTTTCGACATCGTCTCGAAGGTCGAGCGGCAGGAGGTCGACAACGCCCTCAACCAGGCCGCGAAGGAGATCTCGCAGCGCTACGACTTCAAGAACGTCGGCGCCTCGATCGATTGGTCCGGCGAGAAGATCCTGATGCAGGCGAACTCCGAGGAGCGCGTCAAGGCGATCCTCGACGTGTTCGAGACCAAGCTGGTCAAGCGCGGGATTTCGCTCAAGGTGCTGGACGCCGGCGAGCCGCAGCTGTCCGGCAAGGAGTACAAGATCTTCGCGTCCATCGAGGAGGGCATCTCCCAGGACAACGCCAAGAAGGTGGCGAAGATCATCCGCGACGAGGGCCCCAAGGGTGTCAAGGCCCAGGTCCAGGGCGACGAGCTGCGGGTCAGCTCGAAGAGCCGTGACGACCTCCAGGCCGTGCAGGCGCTGCTGAAGGGCAAGGACTTCGAGTTCGCGCTGCAGTTCGTGAACTACCGCTGACCGCTCGGCGCCGAGCGGATGGTTCGCATCGGGACGGGGGTGGAGGCGGCGCGGTCGGCTCCACCCCCGTCGCGATGTCCGAATCCCGCCAGCCCGGGCGGGCGCGGCGTCGCAGACTCGTGGTGACGGGACGCACTGGACCTCACTGGGCCTGATGCGACGTATTCCGTTACTGCGAGGAAGGAACCAGCCATGACGCTCTACGCGACGATGGACAGCCCACTCGGCGAGCTGCTGCTGGCCGGTGAGGAGTCCGCGACCGCCTGCGGCGGTACGGCGCTTGCCTCGCTGTCCGTGCCGGGGCAGAAGGGCGGCATCGCCGTCGGGGACGTACCGGGGGCGTGGCGGCATGCTCCCGGGGCCTTCGAGGAGATCGCGCGGCAGGTACGGGCGTACTTCGGCGGGGAGCTGACGCGCTTCGACGTGGAGTACGCCTCGGGCGCCGGTACGGAATTCCAGCGGCGGGTGTGGGACGCCCTGGAGACCATTCCGTACGGCACGACGACGTCGTACGGGAAGCTCGCCGAGCGGATCGGCGTATCGCGCGCCGGCGTGCGGGCGCTGGGGACGGCGATCGGGCGCAATCCCCTGCTCGTCGTGCGGCCGTGTCACCGGGTGATCGGGGCGGACGGTTCGCTCACCGGGTACGCGGGCGGCCTCGAGCGCAAGCGGCGGCTGCTGGAGCTCGAGGGAGCCGGGGCGCGGCCGTGACCGGGCTGTTCCCCCGCGAGCGGTCGCAGGTCGCGCCGGGGGCGGTGCATGTGCCGGGCTGGTTGTCGGTGGACGAGCAGCGGGAGCTGGTCGGGGCGTGCCGGGAGTGGGCGCGCGGTCCGGTCCCGATCCGGCATACGCGGCTGCCGAACGGCGGGGTCATGTCGGTGCGGACGGTGTGCGTGGGGTGGCACTGGCAGCCGTACCGGTACACGCGTACGGCGGACGACGTGAACGGCGCGCCGGTCGCGACGTTTCCGCGGTGGCTGGCGGAGCTGGGGCGTCGGGCGCTGGTGGCCGCGTACGGGGATTCGGCCTCTTGGGCCGCTCGGGGATCTGGGGCCTCTTCGGCCGCTTCGGCTGCGCGGGAGTTCGCGCCCGATACCGCGCTGGTCAACTTCTACGACGGCGACGCGAAGATGGGTATGCACCAGGACAAGGACGAGCGGTCCGGGGCGCCAGTGGTGTCGCTGAGCATCGGTGACTCGTGCGTCTTCCGGTTCGGCAACACGGAGGGGCGGGGGCGGCCGTACACGGACGTCGAGCTGGTGTCGGGTGACCTCTTCGTGTTCGGGGGGCCTTCACGTTTCGCCTACCACGGGGTGCCGAAGGTGATGCCGGGGACGGGGGATCCGGCCTGCGGGATGTCCGGGGGGCGGCTCAACATCACCTTGCGGGAGACCGGCCTCGGGTAGGTCGGCGGGTGGGGTGAGGTCCCGGGTGGCTCGCCAGGGTGCGGCGCATGACTCAGGAACCGCGCCGGTCACTCGGGGTATTCGATGCGGTGGTGATCGGGCTCGGGGCCATGATCGGCGCGGCATCTTCGTCGCGCTCGGGCCGGCGGCGCGGGCGGCCGGCTCGGGCACGCTGTTGCTGGGGGCGCTGGCGCCGGCCGCTGTGGTGGCGTACTGCAATGCGATGGCGTCCGCGCGGCTGACAGCACTCTATCCGGCCTCCGGCGGGACCTACGTGTACGGGCGGGAGCGGCTCGGGGCTTTCTGGGAGGACCTCGCCGGGTGGGCTTTCGTGGTGGGGAAGACCGCCTCGTGCGCGGCCATGGCGCTGACGGTCGGGGCTTACGTGTGGCCGGAGCAGGCGCATGCGGTGGCGGTTGGTGCGGTGGTTCTGCTGACGGCCGTCAACTACGGGGGCGTTCAGAAGTCGGCCTGGCTCACGCGGGCGATCGTGGGTGTGGTGCTGGCGGTTCTTGTGGGCGTCGTGGCTGTCTGCGTGGGGGTGAGCGGTCCCCCGCTCGGGTCCGGGCCCGGTGGTTCGCCCGGTGGTGTGCTCCAGGCAGCGGGCCTGCTCTTCTTCGCGTTCGCCGGGTACGCGCGGATCGCGACGCTGGGTGAGAGGAGGTGCGCGACCCGGCGCGGACGATTCCGCGCGCTGTTCCGCTGGAGCTCGGGATCGCGCTGGTGGTGTACGCATGCGTGGCGGTCGCGGTGGTGTCGGTACTGGGGGCCGGGCAACTGGCCTCTTCGGAGACGCCGTTGGCGGATGCGGTACGGGCGGCGGGCTTCGGGGTACTGGCGCCCGTGGTGCGGGGCGGTGCGGCTGTGGCGGCGCTCGGGTCTCTGCTGGCGCTGATCCTCGGGGTGTCGCGTACGACGCTGGCGATGGCGCGGGACGGGTATCTGCCGGGGGCGCTGGCCGCCGTACATCCGCGGTTCCAGGTGCCGCACCGGGCCGAGTTGGTGGTGGGTGCCGTTGTCGCCGTGGTGGCCGCGGTGGGTGATGTGCGGGGGGGCGATCGGGTTCTCGTCCTTCGGGGTGCTGGCCTACTACGCCGTGGCCAATGCTGCGGCGTGGACGCTCGGTTCGGGGCGCGGGCGCCTGAGGGCGGTGGTCGGGTTTGTGGGGTGCGTGGGGCTGCGTTCGCGCTGCCGGTGTCCTCGATGGTGGCCGGGGCGGCGGTGCTGGCGGCGGGGGCGGCGGCGTACGCCTGGCGCGCACGGGCGGGGGGTCGGTGACGCGCCCCGGTGCGTACGGGCGGGGGCTGGTGACGCCCTTCGGAGTGTACGTGCGGGGGTCGGCGACGCCCCGGGGCATTGCCTCGGGTGCCGAGCCTTTCGGCCACTTGGGGTGCTTCGGAGTGCTCACGTTCGACACCCTGCGGGGAGCGCCCCGGTGCGCCCCCTCCCGGCATCGTGGTGTGTTGAGCGGAACGGGGGTGGGGGCGCGTCCCGTCGGTGTCAGCGGGATGCGAACAGCTGGTCCGTGGGGACGATTTCGCGGCCCAGCGGAAGCAGCGAGATGGGGATCATCTTGAAGTTCGCCACGCCGAACGGGATGCCGATGATCGTGACGCACAGCGCGATACCCGTGACGATGTGACTCAACGCCAGCCACCAGCCCGCGAGGACCAGCCACAGGACGTTGCCCACCACGGAGGGCGCTCCCGCGTCCCGGCGTTCCGTCGTGGTGTAGCCGAACGGCCAGAGGGCGTAGACGCCGATCCGGAAGGCTGCCAGGCCGAAGGGGATGCCGATGATGGTGATGCACAGGAGTAGGCCGGCGAGCAGGTAGCCCAGGAAGAGCCAGAAACCGCTCACGATCAGCCAGATGACGTTCAGGATTGTCTTCATGGGCGGTGACCTGCCATCTGCTCGAGTCGGGCGATGCGTTCCGCCATGGGCGGGTGGGTGGAGAAGAGCTTCGCGGCCCCCCGGCCCGGGCGGAACGGGTTCGCGATCATCATGTGACTCGCGGTCTCGATGCGCGGCTCGGGGGGCAGCGGCAGCTGCTTCGTGCCCGCGTCGAGCTTGCGCAGGGCGCTCGCGAGAGCGAGTGGGTCGCCGGTGAGCTGGGCTCCGGAGGCGTCTGCCTGGTACTCGCGGGAGCGGCTCACTGCGAGTTGGATGACCGAGGCGGCCAGGGGGCCCAGGATCATGATCAGCAGCATGCCGATGAGGCCCGGGCCCTCGTCGTCGTCGGAGCGGCCGATGGGGATCAGCCAGGCGAAGTTCACCAGGAACATGATCACCGAGGCCAGGGCGCCGGCGACCGAGGAGATCAGGATGTCCCGGTTGTAGACGTGGCTCAGCTCGTGGCCGATGACGCCGCGCAGCTCACGCTCGTTGAGCATCTGGAGAATGCCCTCGGTGCAGCAGACCGCCGCGTTGCGGGGGTTGCGGCCGGTGGCGAAGGCGTTGGGGGCCTGCGTCGGCGAGATGTAGAGGCGGGGCATCGGCTGGCGGGCCTGGGTGGAGAGGTCGCGGACCATGCGGTACAGCTCTGGCGCCTCGAACTCGCTCACCGGGCGGGCGCGCATGGCGCGCAGTGCCAGCTTGTCGCTGTTCCAGTACGCGTAGGCGTTGGTGCCGAGTGCGACGAGAACCGCGACAATCAGGCCCGCCCGGCCGAAGAAGCTGCCGATGACGATGATGAGTGCTGACAGTCCCCCGAGGAGTACGGCGGTCCTCAGCCCGTTGTGCCGGCGGTGCACGGTGCGCCCTCCAAATGGTGCGGCGGGGGAACCCCTTGCTGTGGGGGTGCTTCCACATTCAGTGGACCCTCCCTTACTGGTCAACGCCAAGCGAGGGGGGCTAGTTCCCTTGTGCTACCGGGCCGTCCGTTGGGCCATACGTGGTTACTGGAAGAGATTGCCCGTAGCGAAGCGCAGTGCCAGCTGAGGTACGCCGGACAGGACGATGCCGAGGACGGCGGTCAGGGCGATGGCGACGGTGACGGGCACGGGGACCGCGTGCTTGGCCTGTTCGCCCTCGGGCGCGCGGAAGAGAACCGCTGTCCACTTGAGGTAGTAGTAGAGAGCGATCACGACGTTCGCCGCCATGACGACCGCGAGCCAGCCGAGCCCCGCGTCGACCGCCGCGGAGAAGACGGTGACCTTGGCGAAGAGGCCGATGATGCCGGGCGGCAGGCCTGCCAGGCAGAGCAGGAAGAAGCCGAGCGCGAGGGCGGCGAGGGGGCGGCTCGCGTAGAGGCCCCGGTAGTCGGCGATCCGGTTGAGCGGGTGCGTGCGGGCGACCAGGGCGGCGACGGCGAAGGCGCCGAGGTTCACGACCGCGTACATCAGGGCGTACGCGACGGTGGAGCCGATCTGGTCGTCGCTGGAGTACGCCGCTGCCGCGATCGGGACCAGGATGTAGCCGGCCTGGCCGACGGAGGACCAGGCGAGCAGGCGGACCGCGCTGTACGCGCGCGTGGCCGACTGGCGCAGGGCGGCGACATTGCCCACCGTCATGGTGAGCGCCGCCAGCACGGCGAGAGCGGGGCCCCATACGTCGGCGTATGAGGGGAAGGCGATGACGGTGACCAGGATGAGGCCCGTGAACCCGACCGCCTTGCCGATGACCGAGAGGTAGGCGGCGACCGGAAGGGGCGCTCCCACGTACGTGTCGGGGACCCAGAAGTGGAACGGGACCGCCGCCGTCTTGAAGGCGAAGCCGACGAGGGTGAGGGCGACGCCGGCCTGGGCGAGCGTGTCGAGCTGCCCCGGTACGTCGTCCAGACGTACGGCGATCTCCGTGAGGTGCAGGGTGCCGGTCGTCGCGTACACGAAGCTGACGCCGAGCAGCATCACGGCGGTGGCGGTGACGGAGGACAGGAAGAACTTCAGGGCGGCCTCGGAGGAGAGGCGGTCGCCGCGCTTCATGCCGACCAGGGCGAAGGCCGGGAGCGAGGCGACTTCCAGGGCGACGACGAGGGTGGCGAGGTCGCGGGAGGCGGGCAGCAGGGCCGCTCCGGCCGCGGAGGACATCAGGAGGAACCAGAACTCGCCCGCGGGGAGCGTCTTGTTCCTGGTGTCGGTCATCGACAGTAGCGCCGTGAGCAGCGCGCCGCCGAGCACCAGGAGCTGGATGACCAGGGTGAAGTGGTCGGCCGTGTAGCTGCAGACACCGGTGTCCGAGGTCAGGCAGAAGGTGGAGCGGTCGCCCTGGCGCAGGGGCAGGAGGGAGAGAAGCGCGACGGCCAGGCCGGCGACGGATAGGCGGCCCAGGAGCTGCTTCTTGTTCTCGGGGACGAAGAGGTCGGCGACCAGGACGATCAGGCCCACCGTCGCGGTGATCGTCGGCGGGGCGATCGCCGCCCAGTCGACGGACTGGACGAGGCTGGCGCTTTCGGCGGCCACGGTCACGACTTGCCTCCTGCGAGGAGCTTCTGCACGGCCGGGTCGGTGAGGCCGAGGAGGACCGCGGGCCAGAGTCCGGCAAGGACGGTGAGGGCGACGAGGGGGGTCCAGGCGGCGAATTCGTAGCCCTGGACGTCGGCGATCGCGGCCGGCTCGGCCGCTTCCTGCTGGGGCACGCCCATGCAGACGCGGCGTACGACGACGAGGAGGTAGGCGGCGGTCAGCAGGGTGCCGACGCCGGCGATCGCCATGAAGGTGAGGAAGGCGGGGCGGCTGAGGCCCTCGGCCGGGTCGAAGGCGCCGAACATCGTGAGCATCTCGCCCCAGAAGCCCGCGAGGCCGGGGAGGCCGAGGGAGGCGACCGCGGCGAAGGCGAGGAGACCGCCGAGGCGGGGGGCGCGGCCGTAGAGGGCCGCGCCGGTGGCTCCGGCGAGGGTGTCGAGGTCGGCGGTGCCGTAACGGTCCTTGAGGGCGCCGACCAGGAAGAAGAGGAGGCCGGTGATCAGGCCGTGGGCGATGTTGGCGAAGAGCGCGCCGTTGACGCCGGTGGGGGTCATGGACGCGATGCCGAGGAGCACGAAACCCATGTGGCCGACGGACGAGTACGCGATCAGCCGCTTGAGGTCGCCCTTGGCGCCCTTGCGTGCCAGCGCGAGGCAGGCGAGGGATCCGTAGATGATGCCGACGACCGCGAAGGCGGCGAGGTAGGGCGCGAAGGTGCGCATGCCGTCGGGGGCGACGGGGAGTGCGATGCGGACGAATCCGTACGTCCCCATCTTCAGCAAGACGCCTGCGAGGAGGACCGAGCCGACGGTGGGTGCGGCGGTGTGCGCGTCGGGGAGCCAGCTGTGCAGCGGCCACATCGGGGTCTTGACGGCCAGACCGAGACCGATCGCGAGAACGGCGATGACCTGCACTGATGTGGTCAGTCCACGGCCGTTGTCAGTGGCGAGTGCCACCATGTCGAATGTGCCCGACTTCAGTCCGATGAGGAGGAGACCGAGCAGCATGACGACGGAGCCGAGCAGCGTGTAGAGGATGAACTTCCAGGCGGCGGGCTGCCTCTGGTCGCCGCCCCAGCGGGCGATCAGGAAGTACATCGGGATGAGGACCATCTCGAACGCCAGGAAGAAGAGCAGCAGATCGAGGACGGCGAACGTCGCGAGGGTGCCGGACTCGAGGACCAGCAGGAGGGCGACGAATGCCTTCGGGGAGGGGCCCGAAGGCATCTTGAAGTAGCTGTAGAGCGCGCAGAGGAAGGTCAGCAGCGCGGTCAGTACGAGGAGGGGGAGCGAGATGCCGTCGATGCCGAGGTGGATTCTGACGTCGAGCGCCGGGATCCAGCTGATGTCGGTCGTGGCCTGCATCTTCGACGGGTGGTCGTGGTCGAAGCCGAGGGTGAGGACGACGGCCGCGATCAGGATCGCGGCGGTGACCGTCACACCGTGGCGGAGCACGGCCTGGCCGGGGTTCTTGCCCTTCAGTCCGGGCGGGGCCGGGAGAAGGGCCGCGGCCGCGCCGAGGAGCGGGCCGGCGACGACGAACGCCAGGAGGAACTGCATCACGGACGGGCTGATATCGATCACGGCTCACGCTCCGACGGCGGCGACGATGACGGCGGCGATCGCCAGGACGACGGAACCGGCGAGCAGTGCGCTGAGGTAGGTCTGCACGTTGCCGGTCTGGGCTCGGCGGACGCCCGCGCCGAGGAGGCGCGGGACGGCGCCCGCACCGCGTACGTACGTCTCGACGACCTCGCGGTCCAGGAAGCGGACCAGTTCGGCGCCTGCCAGGACGGGCCGTACGAAAAGGGCGTTGTAGACGGCGTCGAGGTGGAATCCGACGGCGGCGTGGCGGTGCAGCGGGCCGAGCAGGAGCCGGCCGGGGTCGGCCGGGTCGGGGGCCGACGCGATGTCGCCGTAGGCGGGGGTGTGGGTGGCGATGGCTTCCGCCTCGGATACGGCCGGGCTGTCCTCGGGGTGGGCGGCCACGGCGCCGATCGGGGGGCGGGTGGCGGCCATGGCCGTGGTGTGGCGCCAGGCGCCGTAGGTCACCAGCCCGCCTACGAGGGCCACACCGGTGCCGAGGACGGCGGTGGTGACGGTCGGGGTGAGGGCGTGGCCGTCGAACCAGTCGGCGAGGTAGCCGACGGTGAGGCCGAAGCCGAGTGAGGGGACGGCGAGGACCCACAGCACGCCGTTCATGGCGAGGGGCTGCTTGCCGTGATCGGGAGCGGCCGGGCCGCGGCCGCGGAAGGCCAGCAGCCACAGGCGGGTGGCATACGCCGCCGTGAGGAGGGCCGTGAGCAGGCCTGCGATGAGCACGGTCCAGCCCGCGCCGGAGGGGACGCCGGTGGTGTCGCCGAGGGAGGCGTGCTCGGCGGCGACGAGAACGGCTTCCTTGGAGAAGAAGCCGGCGAAGGGCGGGATCGCGGCGAGGGCGAGCAGGGCGATCGTCATCGTCCAGTACGCGTCCGGGATGCGCCGGGGCAGGCCGCTCATGCGGGACATGGCGGCCAGGGAGTTGGTGCCGGCGGCGTGGATGATCACGCCGGCGCCGAGGAAGAGGAGCGCCTTGAAGGCGCCGTGGGACAGGAGGTGGAAGACGGCGGCGCCGCGGTTGCCGACGGCCAGGGCGCCGGTCATGTAGCCGAGCTGGCCGATCGTGGAGTATGCGAGGACGCGCTTGATGTCGTCCTGGGCGAGGGCGGCGAGGGCGGAGCCGACCATCGTGACCGCGGCCATCACGGCGAGGACGGTCAGGGCGGCGGCGGAGGCGGCGAAGACGGGCAGGAGGCGGGCCACGAAGTACACACCGGCGGCGACCATCGTCGCGGCGTGGATCAGCGCGGAGACCGGCGTCGGGCCGGCCATCGCGTCGGGCAGCCAGGTGTGCAGCGGGAACTGGGCCGACTTGCCCGCTACACCGGCGAGGAGCAGCAGCGCGATCAGCGTCGGGTGGTCGAGCCCGCCGCTGGTGACGGCGCCGAGGATGCCGGTGATCCGGAACGTACCGGCGTCGGCGGCGAGCGCGAACAGGCCGAACAGGAAGGGGATGTCACCGAGCTTGGTGACCAGGAAGGCCTTGAGTGAGGCGGCGCGGGCTTCCGGCGTCTCCCAGTAGTGGCCGACGAGGAAGTACGAGCAGATGCCCATGATTTCCCAGCCGACCAGCAGCACCATCAGGTCGCCGGAGTAGACGACGAGGAGCATCGCGGAGGTGAAGAGCGAGATGAGGGCGGCGTAGGACGGGTAGCGCGGGTCGTCGCGCAGGTAGCCCGTCGAGTAGAGCTGCACGCAGGTGGCGACGACTCCGACCAGGACGGCGACGAGGACCGCGAAGCCGTCGAGGTGCAGGGCGAGGTCGATGGGCACCGAGCCCGTGGGGGTCAGCTGCGTCGAGGCGTCGACCGGCCCGTCACCCCCCTGGCGTACGGCGACGATCGCGGCCAGCACGGCGGCGGCCAGGGTCGGCAGTACGGCGAGGGGCCGGACGAATCCCGGGGCGGTGCGGCCGGACAGCAGGCCGGCCGCGGCGCCGAGAAAGGGAAGGAGGGGGACGAGGACGGCGAGGGTCGTGGTCGTCACGCGGCGGCCTCAGCCTTCTCTTCGGCCTCTTGTGCGGCCTTCTGTGCCATGGCGAAAGCTTCGGCGTCGGCGGCCCGGCCTTCGGTGGTGTCGCGCAGCTTGTCGATGTCCGAGGTGCCGCGGTTGCGGTAGACCATCAGGACGATCGACAGGCCGATGCCGATCTCCGCCGCGGCGATGGCGATGGTGAACAGGGTCAGGGCCTGGCCGGCGTGGAGCGTGTCGCGGAGCCAGACGTCGAAGGCGACCAGGTTGAGGTTGACGGCGTTGAGCATCAGCTCGACGGACATCAGGACCAGGATCGCGTTGCGGCGCGCGAGCACTCCGTACAGCCCGGTGCAGAACAGGAGGGCGGCGAGCACGGCGGGATAGGCGAGGTGCATCAGCGCTGCTCCTTGTCACTGTCGCTCTTGCGGGAGAGGACGATCGCGCCGACGAGTGCGGCGAGCAGGAGGACCGAGAGCGCCTCGAAGGGCAGCACCCAGTGCTGGAAGAGGATCTCGCCGGTCACCTTGGTCGAGCCCTGGGACGGTCCGTCGAGGTCGATCCACTGGGTGCGGAACGCGTCGACGACCACCCAGACGAGTGCGGCGGCCGCGGCGACGGCCACCGTGAGAGCTGCCCAGCGGTTGCCGGAGTCGGCGTCCGGGGAGCGGCCGATGGGCGCCTTGGTGAGCATCAGTCCGAAGAGGAGGAGAACGACCACGGAACCGACGTAGATGAGGACCTGCACCCAGGCGATGAACTCGGCTGTCAGCAGGAGGTACTCGACGGCCAGGCCGCCGAGTGCGACGACCAGCCAGAGGGCGGCGTGCACCAGCTGTTTGGTGGTGACCGTGACGGCGGCCGCGCCGAGGGTGGCGACGCCGACGAGGACAAAGGCGATCTCGACGCCGGTCGGGGAGAGGAAGCCCTGCTCGGCGGCTGCGGCGAGGTGGCTCATTCGGCGGGCCCCTCTTCTTCCTGCCGGGGTGGTTGTTCCTGGGCTGTCTGTTGCTGGGCGGCCTGCTCCTGGGCTGCCTGCTCCTGGGCTGCGGCGAGCTTCTCGGCGGTCTTGCGCGCCGCCGCGATCTCCTTGGGCTCCTCGGCGCCGGGGTCCAGCGCGGGCGGCTCGGGCACGGTCCACATCCACTCGCGGAGCTTGTCGCGCTCGTGGGTGAGCTCGTGGATGTCGGTCTCGGCGTACTCGAACTCCGGGGACCAGAAGAGCGCGTCGAAAGGACAGACCTCGATGCAGATACCGCAGTACATGCAGAGTGAGAAGTCGATCGCGAAGCGGTCGAGGACGTTGCGGCTGCGCTCGCGGCCGCCGGGGACGGCGGCCGGGACCGTCTCCTTGTGCGAGTCGATGTAGATGCACCAGTCGGGGCACTCGCGCGCGCAGAGCATGCAGACCGTGCAGTTCTCCTCGAACAGGCCGATCACGCCGCGCGAGCGGGGCGGCAGTTCGGGCTGGACGTCCGGGTACTGCGCGGTGACGGTCTTCTTCGTCATCGTGCGGAGCGTGACGGCCAGGCCTTTGGCGAGGCCTGAGCCCGGGATCGGTGCCATTACTGGATCGCCACCTTCACGATGCCGGTGAGCGCGATCTGCGCGAGAGCGAGCGGGATGAGTACGGTCCAGGCGAGCTTCTGGAGCTGGTCCTCGCGCAGCCGCGGGTAGGTCACGCGCAGCCAGATGATGCCGAAGGCGAGGATCGCGGTCTTCAGCAGCGTCCAGACCCAGCCGAGGCCCTCCGCACCCCAGGGGCCGTGCCAGCCGCCGAGGAAGAGGACGGTGGTCAGACCGCAGAGGACGACGATTCCGGCGTACTCGGCGAGCAGGAACAGCGCGAAGCGCAGGCCCGTGTACTCGGTGTAGGCGCCGAAGATGATCTCGGAGTCGGCGACCGGCATGTCGAAGGGTGGCCGCTGGAGTTCGGCGAGTCCCGCGACGAAGAAGACGATCGCGCCGACGATCTGCCACGGCAGCCACCACCACTCGAAGGCGTTCAGGATGCCGGGCAGCGAGACGGTGCCGGCCGCCATCGCCACGGAGGCGGCGGCGAGCAGCATCGGCAGTTCGTACGCGAGGAGCTGGGCGGCGGTACGCAGGCCGCCGAGGAGGGAGAACTTGTTCGCCGAGGCCCAGCCCGCCATGAGCGAGCCGAGCACTCCCACGCCCATGACGGCGAGCACGAAGAAGATGCCCGCGTCGATGACCTGGCCGACCGCTCCCTCGCTGGGGCCGATCGGGATGGCGACGAGCACGAGGAGGTACGGGAGGAGCGCGACGGCGGGCGCGAGCTGGAAGATACGGCGGTCGGCGTTGGCCGGGACGATGTCTTCCTTCTGCGCGAACTTCACGCCGTCGGCGACGAGCTGGGCCCAGCCGTGGAACCCTCCCGCGTACATGGGGCCGAGGCGGCCCTGCATGTGGGCCATCACTTTGTGCTCGGTCTGCCCGACGACGAGCGGCAGGACCATGAACACGGCGAAGACGATGACCAGGCGCAGGGCGACATCGAGTACGTCGTTCACGCGTCGTCGCTCCCTCGGTCCGGGGTGGGCCCGGTCGTGTCCTCGTCAGTGGCGTCGGCGGCGTCGACGGCCGGCCTGCCGGGCTGCTTGGCGGCGCCCGCGTCGCCGCGCACGGCGTCGGCGGCCTCGTCGGCGGCTTCCGCCGCGTCGGCCTCGGTGTCGGCGGATGCGCCGGTTCGGCCGGCGGCGTCCGTGTCCCGTCCCGCTTCCTCGTCCTGGAACGCGGGGCGCGGGTGGTGCCAGGGCGCGTCGGCGCTGCGCGCGGGCGCCGCCGGGGCGGGCCGGGCTGCCGGGGCCCCGGCCCCGCGTTCGGCGGGCGCCACGGGTTCGGCCGGCGTGGTCGTTGCCTCCGGCTCCGGGGAGGGCTGCGTCGTCGGCGCCGCGGCGGTGGCCGAGGCGTCCGCGGCCTGGCTCGCAGAGCCCGCGCTCACGCCGCGCGTGCGACGCGGCGTCGCCGGTGCGGCGTCCTCGGCCGGCGGCGTCGCGACCTCCGGCTGTGTGACCGGCGGCGTCGCGGGTGCGGCGGCAGGTGCGGGTGCCTCGGCAGGCGTCGCGGGTGCGGCCGGTGCCTCGGCGGGCGTCGCAGGTGCGCCCGGTGCCTCGGCGGGCGTCGCAGGTGCGCCCGGTGCCTCGGCAGGCGTCGCAGGTGCGCCCGGTGCCTCGGCAGGCGTCGCGGGTGCAGCCGGTGCCTCGGCAGGCGTCGCCGCCTCCGCCGCCTGGCTCGCCGAGCCCTCGCTCACGCTGCGCGTGCGGCGCGGCGGCCTGGGAGCGGTGCCTTCCGGGGCCGCCGGGGCGGCTTCCCCAGCCGCCTGGGTCGCCGAACCCTCGGCCACGCTGCGGGCACGGCGCGGCGGCCGGTCGGCCGCCCCTGCCGCTCCTGCCGCGCGCGGGGTGCGGGCGGGGCGGGCCGGAGCCGGCGGGAGCTGGCCCTTCTGGGGGCCCCAGTCGTTCGGGTCCGGGACGCCGGGCGGCAGCATCTGGCGGCGCTTGGGGCCGCCGTGGTCCGACTCCCCCGGCTCCTTCGCGCCGGGCCACGCCTTGGCGACCCGGGCCGCGAGCACGAAGTCCTTGCGCAGCGGGTGGCCCTCGAAGCCGTCGGGCAGCAGGAGCGGCACCAGGTGCGGGTGGCCGGTGAAGTCGACGCCGAACATCTCGTGCGTCTCGCGTTCGTGCCACTCCGCGCCGGCGTAGATCTCGACGGCGGTGGGCACGGCGGGCGCCGAGTGGGGGACGGTCGTACGGACCAGGAGGCGTCGGACCGTACGGCCTTCGAGGGCGACGACGTGGGCGCACACACGAAAGCCCGTGCCCGGCTCGTCGACCGCGCTCAGCCAGTCGAAGTACGTGCAGCCCAGCTTGTCGCGCGCGATCTCCAGCGCCGCGATCCACGAGCCGATCGGTACGTCGACGGTGAGCAGGTCGTAGCTGCGCTCGGCGGTCGCTTCCTCGCCGAAGATCTCGGTGACGGCGTCGGGCAGGCTGTCGTACGCCGTCACGTTGGTCGCCTCGCTCACTTCGTGCCCTCCCCCGGAGTCGGCGGCGGCGCGACGAGGCCGCTCTGGAGGGCGGCCGCGGAGGGCCGTCCGTGGCCGTATCGCTCGCTCAGAGACTCGCGGGCGATCTTCTCCTGAAGCTTGAGGATCCCCTGGAGCAGCGCCTCGGGCCTCGGCGGGCAGCCCGGTACGTACACATCGACGGGGATGATCTGGTCGACGCCCTTGGTCACGGAGTACGAGTCCCAGTACGGGCCGCCGCAGTTGGAGCAGGCGCCGAAGGAGATGACGTATTTCGGCTCCGGCATCTGCTCGTACAGCCGCTTGACGGCCGGGGCCATCTTGTCCGTGACCGTGCCGGACACCACCATCAGGTCGGCCTGGCGCGGCCCCGGCGCGAAGGGAATCACGCCGAGCCGGATGAAGTCGTGGCGCGCCATTGACGCGGCGATGAATTCGATCGCGCAGCAGGCGAGGCCGAAGTTGAAGACCCACAGGCTGTAGCGGCGGCCCCAGTTCAGGACCACCTTCATGGGCTCGGGCGCGAGGCGGGCGAGAGCTCCCAGGCGCTTCGGCTCGGGGAGCGGCGGCAGCGTCGGCTCGGGGAGATCGACAGGGTTCACTCGGGTCACGTCCATTCGAGGACGCCCTTCTTCCATGCGTACAGCAGTCCCACGGCCAGGAAGCCGAGGAAGATGAACATCTCGACCAGCGTCGTCGCGCCGTACTCGGGCGCGGCGAAGACCGTCGCCCACGGGAACAGGAAGATGGAGTCGACGGCGAAGATCACGTACAGGAAGGCGTAGACGTAGTAGCGGACCTGCGTGTGCGCCCAGCCCTCTCCGACCGGGTCCACGCCGCACTCGTACGTCAGCAGCTTCTCCGGCGTCGGCACGACGGGCCGCAGCAGTCGCCCGGCCCCGAAGGCCACGGCGACGAAGAGGACGCCGACGACTGCGAGCAGTCCGACGACCGAGTAACTCTGGAAGTACCCGTCCGCGAGAACCGTCGGTTCCGGCACGTCCGCCCCTCTCGCTCCCTGGCTGCGTCGGCCACATCGGCCTCGTTCGACGATCTGTACGCACGGGAGTCTAGGCCCTGGTAAAAGCCGGGTAAGCAGCCGTCTCACGCAGTGGTGGGGTTATCCCTACTTCCACGCACCCAGTTACCCCATGGCATCCGTGGCCGGCGCCCGGCAGGCTGAGCACCATGACCGCCAGCGCCAGCGACCATCTCCCAGATTACGACCGGTCAGACGGGACCGGCGGGCCGCCGCCCGTCCGCTTCCCCTACGGCTCCGACACCTGGAAGGAGATCGCGCATCTCCTCCTCAACCTGCCCATGGCTCTCTTCGGCTTTGTGTACACCGTGGTGGCCCTCGCCCTCGGGTGCGGGCTCTCGGTCACGGTGATCGGCCTGCCGGTCCTGGCGGCGGGGCTCCTGGGCGCACGCGGGCTCGGTGCGATCGAGCGGGCGCGGGCACGGGCTCTGCTCGGCGTGTACGTCGAGGAGCCGAGCCCGGCTGCGGCGGGGCACGGTTCCGGCGGCTTCCTTCCCCGGCTGTGGATGCGCCTGAAGGATCCGGTGGGGTGGCGGACGGCGCTGTACGCCTTCATCCGGCTGCCCTGGGGCGTACTGACCTTCGGGCTCACGCTGGCCGGGCTCGTCGCGCTGTGGCCGGTACTGCCGTATCTCGCGCGGGCGATGGCCAATGCCGACCGGGCGATGGTCCGCGGCCTGCTCTCCCCCTCCGACGAACTGGAACAGCGGATCGCCGAGCTGGAGTCGGACCGGGGCGTCGTCGTCGACACCGCGGCCGCCGACCTGCGGCGCATCGAACGCGATCTCCACGACGGGGCACAGGCCCGGCTGGTGGCGCTCGCCATGGGACTCGGCATGGCGAAGGAGAAGCTGACCGGCGACTTCAAGGACCCGGCCGCGGCGGCGGCGATGGTCGACGAGGCGCACGGCGAGGTGAAGCTGGCGTTGCAGGAGTTGCGCGATCTGGCGCGCGGCATCCATCCCGCCGTGCTGACCGACCGGGGCCTGGACGCGGCACTGTCGTCGATCGCGTCGCGCTGCACGGCTCCGGTGCGGGTCACCGTGGGCCTGACGGCGCGTCCGGCGGAGGCGATCGAGGGCATCGCGTACTTCACGGTCTCCGAACTCCTGCAGAACGTCAGCAAGCACAGCGGGGCGCGGTCCGCGTCCGTGGATGTGTGGCGCAGCGAGGAGCGGCTGCTGATCCAGGTACGGGACGACGGGCGCGGCGGTGCGCGGCTGGACGGCGGCACGGGCATGGCGGGTCTGGCCGACCGGCTGGGTGCGGTGGACGGGCTGTTCGTCCTCGACTCCCCGGCGGGCGGGCCGACCACGGTGACGGCCGAGCTGCCGTGGCGGGACCGCGACGGGGCTGCGGGGGCGGGGGCGGGTGCGGGTGCGGCCAAGCACCGGGCCGGGGTGGGGAAAACCCCCGGTGGTAAACGGTGACCGGCCTCATGGTCCCCGCCTGCCCGTCCCCGCATTCTTGAGTCACACACCGCCACTCATCAGCATCACCCGAGCAGAAACGGACGGCAGCGATGGCCACGGAGTACGCACCGCAGACCCGGTACCAGGACCAGTGGGAGCCCGGGAGCGGGCCCCCGAAGAGGCACGTCCTTCCTCCGGCGCTGCGCGCCCCGATCGAGGCCCGGACCTGGCGCGAGTTCGGTTACCTGATGCTCAGCCTGCCCGTCAGCGTTCTGCTCTTCTCCTTCGCGGTCACCATGACGTCGCTGGGCATGGGCCTGCTGATCACCTTCCTGGGCGTACCGGTGCTGGCGGCCGGCCTGGCCGGCTGCCGCGGTTTCGGTGCGCTGGAGCGGGCCCGCGCCCGGGGGCTGCTCAAGCTGGACGTGGCGGAGCCGGCGCCCGTGCGCGCCGGGCCGGGCGGCGGGCCGCTGTCCTGGATGAGCGCCGTGCTCAAGAGCGGGACGTCCTGGCGCCACCTGCTGTACGCCGTGCTGCATCTGCCCTGGGCGGTGTTCGCCTTCTCGGTGTCGCTGGTCTTCTGGACGTACGGCTGGGCCATGCTCACGTATCCGTTGTGGCAGTGGGTGTTCCCGGTCTACGCCGGAGTGGACGGCGTGCAGTTGTACGGCGACAACACGCACAACGTCTACCTCGACAGTCCCGTCGAACTGGGCGCGACCAGCGCGTTCGGCCTGCTCCTCACCCTCGCCACCCCGTGGCTCATACGCGGTCTGACGACCGTGGACCGGGTGATGGTGGCCGGGCTGCTCGGCCCGTCCCGGCTGGCCACCCGCGTCTCGGAACTGGAGTCGGACCGGGGCGTCGTCGTCGACACCGCGGCCGCCGACCTGCGGCGCATCGAACGCGATCTGCACGACGGCGCGCAGGCCCGGCTCGTCGCCCTGGCGATGGACCTGGGACTGGCCAAGGAGAAGCTGACGCAGGATCCGGAGGCCGCCGCGCGCATGGTGGACGAGGCGCACGGCGAGGTGAAGACCGCGCTTCAGGAGCTGCGGGACCTGGCCCGGGGCATCCACCCGGCGGTCCTCACCGACCGTGGTCTGGACGCGGCGCTCTCCTCGGTGGCCTCCCGGTGCACGGTGCCGGTGCGGGTCGAGGTCGATCTTCCGGCGCGGCCGGCCCCGGCCATCGAGGGCATCGCGTACTTCACGGTCTCCGAGCTCCTCCAGAACGTCAGCAAGCACGCACAGGCGTCGCGGGCCACGGTCGAGGTGTGGCAGACCGCGGACCGGCTGATGCTCCAGGTGAGTGACGACGGCCGGGGCGGGGCGGACACGACGGCCGGCTCGGGTCTGGCCGGGCTCGCGGAGCGGCTGGATGCGGTCGACGGAATCCTGGTCGTCGACTCGCCGGCGGGCGGGCCCACCACGGTCACGGCGGAGCTGCCCTGGCGGGGCTGATCCGCCGGCCGCCCGCCGCCCTGCTCGCCCGCTCCCCCGACCGGCCCCCTTCGAGTCGTGCACCACTATTCCCACCACCCGGGCGCAACTGGGTCCGGATCCTGGGATGCTGGGGTTCGATGTGAGGGAGAGCGATCAATTGCTGGGGGGCTGCGGGACCGTGGTGGACAGAGTGCGGGTCGTCATCGCCGAGGATTCAGTGCTGCTTCGGGAGGGCCTGACCCGGCTTCTGACCGATCTCGGACACGATGTCGTCGCCGGTGTCGGGGACGCGGAAGCGCTGATCAAGACCGTCGGGGATCTGGCGTCGCAGGGCGAGTTGCCCGATGTGGTGGTCGCCGACGTACGGATGCCTCCGACGCACACCGACGAGGGCGTGCGGGCGGCGGTGCGGCTGCGCAAGGACTACCCGGGGATCGGGGTCCTGGTGCTCTCGCAGTACGTCGAGGAGCAGTACGCGACGGAGCTGCTGGCGGGGTCGAGCCGGGGCGTGGGCTATCTGCTCAAGGACCGGGTGGCCGAAGTGCGTGAATTCGTCGACGCCGTCGTCCGAGTGGCCCAGGGCGGGACCGCGCTCGACCCCGAGGTCGTGGCGCAGTTGCTGGGCCGCAGCCGGAAGCAGGACGTCCTGGCGGGGCTGACGCCCCGCGAGCGCGAGGTCCTGGGTCTCATGGCCGAGGGCCGGACGAACTCGGCGGTCGCCCGGCAACTGGTGGTGAGCGACGGCGCTGTCGAGAAGCACGTCAGCAACATCTTCCTTAAGCTCGGACTCTCGCCGAGTGAAGGTGATCACCGGCGGGTGCTGGCGGTGTTGACGTACCTGAAGACCTAGACACCTGACACGTGAGCCCTAGAACCGAAGGATGAGTACGGAGCGTCTTCACGAAGAGCGCCGGGGGGCGAGCAAAATATGGCAAAGCAGGGCAGCAGACCGTCTCAAAACGGGGTCCAGTATGCGAGAGCCCCAGGGAAGGGCACCCTTACCGACGTAGGGTGGGCCCTGGGGCCACCGGCTGGCCGGCCGGCCCCGAGCAGCCGCCTCGAGGGAGGTCCAGTTCAGTGACCAGCCAGGTCAGTAGCCCGGCCGAGAAGGCCGATGGAGCCGATGCCGACGGAGCGAATGACACCGTCGTCGGGGAACAGCGCAGCACGCCGAGCCGGAAACCCGTCGACAAAGAGGTCCGCCGCCTGGACCGCGTGATCATCCGTTTCGCGGGTGACTCGGGTGACGGTATGCAGCTCACGGGTGACCGGTTCACTTCGGAGACGGCATCGTTCGGAAACGATCTGTCGACACTGCCGAACTTCCCGGCCGAGATCCGGGCACCCGCCGGCACCCTGCCGGGCGTATCCAGCTTCCAGTTGCACTTCGCCGACCACGACATTCTGACGCCGGGCGACGCACCGAACGTCCTGGTGGCCATGAACCCGGCCGCGCTGAAGGCGAACATCGCGGACGTGCCGCGCGGCGCGGAGATCATCGTCAACACCGACGAGTTCACCAAGCGCCCGATGGCCAAGGTCGGCTACGAGACGTCCCCGCTGGAGGACGGCTCGCTGGCGGCGTACAACGTCCATCCGGTGCCGCTGACCACCATGACGATCGAGGCGCTCAAGGACTTCGGCCTGTCCCGGAAGGAGGCCGAGCGGAGCAAGAACATGTTCGCGCTGGGCCTGCTGTCGTGGATGTACCACCGGCCTACCGAGGGCACCGAGACGTTCCTGCGGGCCAAGTTCGCGAAGAAGCCGCAGATCGCCGAGGCGAACGTCGCGGCGTTCCGGGCCGGCTGGAACTTCGGCGAGACCACCGAGGACTTCGCGGTCTCCTACGAGGTCGCCCCGGCGACCAGGGCGTTCCCCCCGGGGACGTACCGCAACATCTCCGGGAACCTGGCCCTGTCGTACGGGCTGATCGCCGCGGGGCAGCAGGCGGACCTGCCGCTGTATCTGGGCTCGTACCCGATCACTCCGGCCTCCGACATCCTGCACGAACTCAGCAAGCACAAGAACTTCGGTGTACGGACCTTCCAGGCCGAGGACGAAATCGCGGCCATCGGGGCGGCGCTCGGCGCGGCGTTCGGCGGGCAGCTGGCCGTCACCACGACCTCGGGTCCCGGTGTGGCCCTGAAGTCGGAGACCATCGGCCTCGCCGTGTCGCTGGAGCTGCCGCTGCTGGTGGTCGCCATCCAGCGCGGCGGTCCCTCGACCGGTCTGCCGACCAAGACCGAGCAGGCCGACCTGCTCCAGGCGATGTACGGGCGCAACGGCGAGGCCCCGGTGCCGATCGTGGCGCCGAAGACCCCCGCCGACTGCTTCGACGCGGCCATGGACGCGGCGCGTATCGCACTGACCTACCGGACGCCGGTGTTCCTGCTGTCCGACGGCTATCTGGCCAACGGCAGCGAACCGTGGCGGATCCCGGAGATCGACGAGCTCCCGGACCTGCGCGTGCAGTTCGCGACCGGCCCGAACCACGAGCTCGCCGACGGCACCGAGGTCTTCTGGCCCTACAAGCGCGACCCGCAGACGCTGGCGCGTCCGTGGGCCGTGCCCGGCACCCCGGGGCTCGAGCACCGCATCGGCGGCATCGAGAAGCAGGACGGCTCGGGCAACATCTCCTACGACCCGGCCAACCACGACTTCATGGTCCGCACCCGGCAGGCCAAGATCGACGGCATCGAGGTCCCGGACCTGGAGGTCGACGACCCGGACCACGCCCGGACCCTGGTGCTGGGCTGGGGCTCGACGTACGGCCCGATCACGGCCGCCGTACGCCGGCTCCGCGCGGCAGGGACGCCCATCGCGCAGGCCCACCTGCGCCACCTCAACCCGTTCCCCCGGAATCTGGGCGAGATTCTGGCGCGTTACGAGAAGGTGGTCGTGCCCGAGATGAACCTCGGACAGCTGGCCACCCTGCTCAGGGCGAAGTACCTGGTCGACGCCCACTCGTACAACCAGGTCAACGGCATGCCGTTCAAGGCCGAGCAGCTCGCCACGGCTCTCAAGGAGGCCACCCATGACTGAGGCGCTCTCGCTGGTGCCCAAGGCCGAGGCCAAGCAGTCCATGAAGGACTTCAAGTCCGATCAGGAAGTGCGCTGGTGCCCCGGTTGCGGAGACTACGCGGTCCTCGCCGCCGTGCAGGGGTTCATGCCCGAGCTCGGACTGGCGAAGGAGAACATCGTCTTCGTCTCCGGGATCGGCTGCTCGTCCCGCTTCCCGTACTACATGAACACGTACGGGATGCACTCGATCCACGGCCGCGCGCCCGCGATCGCGACCGGTCTCGCGTCCTCGCGGCGCGACCTGAGCGTGTGGGTGGTGACCGGTGACGGCGACGCGCTGTCGATCGGCGGCAACCACCTGATCCACGCGCTGCGGCGCAATGTCAACCTCAAGATCCTGCTGTTCAACAACCGGATCTACGGGCTGACCAAGGGCCAGTACAGCCCGACGTCCGAGGTCGGCAAGATCACCAAGTCGACGCCGATGGGCTCGCTCGACGCGCCCTTCAACCCGGTGTCGCTGGCGATCGGCGCGGAGGCCGGTTTCGTCGCCCGTACGGTCGACTCCGACCGCAAGCACCTCACCGAAGTGCTGCGGCAGGCCGCCGACCACCCCGGCACCGCGCTGGTGGAGATCTACCAGAACTGCAACATCTTCAACGACGGCGCCTTCGAGGTCCTGAAGGACAAGCAGCAGGCCGAGGAGGCCGTGATCCGGCTGGAGCACGGGCAGCCGATCCGCTTCGGGGCCGAGGGCTCGAAGGGTGTCGTCCGGGACGCGGCCACCGGCGACCTCAAGGTGGTGACGGTGACGGCCGAGAACGAGTCGCGGATCCTCGTCCACGACGCGCACGCCGCCTCGCCCACGACGGCGTTCGCGCTCTCGCGCCTCGCCGACCCGGACACGCTGCACCACACTCCGATCGGGGTGCTGCGCAGCGTCGAGCGTCCGGTGTACGACACGCTGATGGCCGACCAGCTCGATGCCGCCATCGAGCAGAACGGCAAGGGCGATCTGAGTGCGCTGCTCGCCGGCAAGGACACCTGGACTGTCGTCGGCTGACTTCACGGCGACGGTTTCGAAAGAGGGGCGGCCGGGGGCGATGGGACGGGCGCCGGCAAGTGCGCCACGAGCTCGCCGCGCCACCCGCGCCACAACCCGAGAGATCTTAAAAACAGAAATAGG
>NZ_JBSHNE010000009.1:184718-282624 GCF_053646035.1 Streptomyces sp. NPDC055287
GTCCTGAGGGACCGGGCGCCCCTCTTTCACGTCTTTCCGGCCCGCCTTCCCCTCGCGTTCCGCGAAGTGATGTCATGACCGTATGGAGATACGGACATGACATCGGGGCCGGGTCGGCGCTACCTTCAGCGGAATGTTGTGTGCGGGTCGGGAGGGCCAGTGAAGTCGGTCAACGAACAGCGGTCCGGGTTGCTGTACGGCATCGGCGCCTACGGGATGTGGGGGCTGGTCCCCCTCTTCTGGCCGCTCCTCAAGCCGGCCGGCGCGATGGAGATCCTGGCCCACCGCATGGTCTGGTCCCTCGCCGTCGTCGGCGTGGTGCTGGTGGCGGTACGCCGGTGGGCATGGATCGGGGAGCTGATCCGGCAGCCCCGGAGGCTGGGGCTCATAGCCATTGCCGCGAGCGTCATCACCGTCAACTGGGGCCTCTACATCTGGGCCGTCAACAACGGCCAGGTGGTCGAAGCGTCACTCGGCTACTTCATCAATCCGCTGGTCACCATCGCCATGGGTGTCCTGCTGCTGAAGGAACGGCTGCGGCCGGCGCAGTGGGTGGCGGTCGGCGTCGGCTTCACGGCGGTGCTCGTGCTGGCCGTCGGGTACGGGCAGCCGCCGTGGATCTCACTGATCCTGGCGTTCTCGTTCGCGACGTACGGGCTGGTCAAGAAGAAGGTCAACCTGGGTGGTGTCGAGTCGCTGGCCGCCGAGACCGCCATCCAGTTCCTGCCTGCGCTGGGCTACCTGCTGTGGATCGGTGCGCACGGGGGCGCCACGTTCGGTGCACAGGGGCCGGGCCATGCGGCGCTGCTCGCCGCGACCGGCATCGTGACCGCCGCGCCGCTGGTGTGCTTCGGTGCGGCGGCGATACGGGTGCCGTTGTCGACGCTCGGGCTGTTGCAGTACCTGGCACCGGTCTTCCAGTTCGGGCTCGGCGTCGTGTACTTCCACGAGGCCATGCCGCCGGAGCGGTGGGCCGGCTTCTCCCTGGTGTGGGCGGCGCTGGCGCTCCTGACGTGGGACGCGCTGCGGGCGGCTCGGCGGGGACGGGCGGAGGCGGTGCGGTTGGCCGCGGTTGCCGCCGGTGTGAGCGCGGGTGCTGGTGAGGGTGCGGGTGGTGTGTCCGGCCCCGCGTCGGCGGAGCCCGCGCCGGCGTCCAAGTAACCGGGGCGCCGCACCGGACCCGGTCCTCGAACGCCGGAGGGCGTCCCGGGGCCTGGGGGCTTGCCCCCGGTGCGGGAAGGGGCGGGGTGGGGAAGGCCCCCGCAGGGGCCCGCCCCGTTTCACCCGCGCCTACCCCACCGGCACCGAGCCCGGCTCGGCCGCGGTGGGCTCCGGGGTGCCGGGCACCTCGCTCACCCGGGTCCGCCCGCCCCGAAGGCCGAACGCCGTGATCACCGCGCCCGCGACCACCATCACCGCCGGCACCGCCAGCGCCGCGCGGAACGCGTTCAGGGTGGACTCCGGCGAACCGTCGCCGTTCGCCGCCACCAGGCCGTACACCGCCGTCACCGCCGAGATGCCGACGGCCGAGCCGAACTGGGTCGCCGTCGCCAGCAGCCCGCCCGCGACACCCTGCTCCGCCTCCTCGATGCCGTCCGTCGCTGCGATCGTCAGCGGCCCGTACGCCAGCGCGAACGCCGCGCCCGTCAGGAACAGCGTCGGCAGCATCGCGGCGTACGACCAGTCGAGACCCACCGGCAGGAACAGCACGTACGCCCCGATCGCCAGCACGAAACCGCCGAAGATCACCCGTGCGTTGCCGAACCGGTTGACCAGGCGCGGGGTGAGCGTCGGCGCCAGGACCGCGTCCACCCCCATGATCACCAGGGCCAGCGCCGTCTCCAGCGACGACCAGCCGCGCAGCTCCTGGAGGTAGAGCGTCACCATGAACTGGAAGCCGAAGAAGGAGCCGACGAACAGCAGAGCCCCCAGGTCGGCGCGCACCATCGTTGCCTTCCGCAGGAGTGCGAGCCGTACGAGCGGGGCCGCCGAGCGGCGCTCGACCGCCACGAAGGTGGCCACGAGGAGCAGCCCCGCGGCCACCACGGCGACCGTGAGCCGCCAGCCGTCGAAGCCGTGCTCCAGCCGTACGACCCCGTACGCCAGCAGCAGCATCGCCCCGGCGGCCGTCGCCGCGCCGGCCAGGTCGAAAGCACCGCCCCGGCGGGCCGGAGGCGCCTCCGCCGGCAGCCGCAGCGCCGCGAGCAGGATGGCCCCGCCCAGCAGCACCGGCGCGAAGAACACCCACCGCCAGCCGAGCTGCGTCAGCAGCCCGCCGATGACCAGGCCGAGCGAGAAGCCGCCCGCCGCCGTGCCGGCGAAGACCAGCAGGGCCTTGTCGCGCTGCGGGCCCTCCTCGTACGAGGTGGTGATGATCGACATCGCGGCCGGTGTCATGAACGCCGCCGCCACACCCGTCACGAAACGGGCGACGATCAGCATCCACCCCTCGGTCGCGAAGCCGCCCAGCATGGAGAAGCCGAGGAAGACCGCCAGCCAGGTCAGGAACATCCGCCGCCGGCCGAGCAGGTCGGCCGCTCGGCCGCCGAGCAGGGTGAATCCGGCGTACCCGAGGACGTACGCGCTCATCACCCAGGCCGCGCTGCCGGTCGGCAGCTCGAGGTCGGATCTGATGGACGGCACGGCCACCGACAGCATGGCCACGTCGATGCCTTCGAGAAAGATGGTGCCGCAGAGTACGAGCAACAGTGCCCAGGCGCGTCGAGTCATGGGTAAGGGCCCCTCACATCACGTCAGATCAAGCCAGTTACCGGGATGCCGGTCGGTTCCCTCTTGTAACCACTGGAATCCTGCGGGAGCATCTCGATCCATGGAAGAAGGCACTTTGAAGTCACCGAGTAACTGCGAAGTCACCGACTCCCAGGGGGCGTACGGCGACACCGACCCGTTCCAGTGGGACACCCGCGAGGACTGCGAGGTCCGCCAGATCCTCGACCGCGTCGCCGACAAGTGGTCGCTGCTGGTCATCGCGTTGCTCGACCATCACGTACTGCGCTTCACCGAACTGCGGCGCAAGATCGACGGCATCAGCCAGCGCATGCTGACAGTGACGCTCCGTCAGCTGGAGCGCGACGGGCTCGTCAAGCGCACGGTCCATCCGGTGGTGCCGCCGCGTGTGGAGTACGAACTCACGCCGCTCGGAGCGACGTTGCACACCACGATCCGCTCACTGGTCACCTGGACCGAGAAGCACCAGAACGAGATCGCGGCGGCTCGGGCCGACTACGACGCCCGTACGGCGGGCGGGGAAGAGCCGGCCCCCGCCGCCGTCACCGTGGCATCCGTGCACTGACTCCTCAGCCGTCCCCCAGGGCGGCGGCGACCGCGTCCATCACCGCGCGCCAGTGCGCACGCCCGGCCTCGCGCTCCTCGGCGTCGGCCAGATGTTCCTGATGGAAGGTGAGCACGGCCCTGTCGGCGCCCCCCGGGGCGGCGGAGACGGTGACCTGCACGGTCGTACTTCCATGGGTGAGGCGGATGCGGTCACCCGGCCGGTAGCTGCGGACCTCGCCCGTCGCACCGTCGGCCGTACGGTACGAAGCACCCTTCTCGGCGGCCGGCTCCGCGCCCTCGCCCAGCCAGAGCGCGAAACCCTCCGGGCTCGCGATGAACTCCCATACGGCGGCGGGTGGGTGGGGCAGCGTCCGGGAGACCCCGATCTCCCAGCCCGAATCCTGTGTGAGTCCCGTGGGCATCAGCTCTCTCCTTCGCTCTCGCTCTCGCTCCGGCTCAGACCCTGCCCCTGGCGGGCCCGGTGCGCGCGCGCCTTACTGCGGTTGCCGCAGCGTTCCATGGCGCACCAGCGGCGGCGGCCCGGGCGCGAGGTGTCGACGAACAGCAGGTAGCAGTCGTGCGAGCCGCATTCGCGGACGCGGTGGGCGTACGGGCCGGTGAACAGGTCTATCGCGTCGCGCGCCACCGTCGACAACAGCTGGGAGCCGGTGGCGCCGGGCCCCCACGCCCGTACGGCGCCCACGCCCGTCCCGACGTCGATACGGGTGATCAGCGGCTCCCGCGCCGCCCGCTCGTTGACCACGCCGAGGTCGGCCTCGGCGAGGGCGCGGCCGTGGGCCCGGTCGGCCGCGAGCCGGTGGAGCGCGTCACGCAGGGTGCGCGCGTCCGAGACCTCGCTCGCGCTCACGGTGAGGCCGAGACCGGACGGCAACCGGCTCTGCGCCGCCCAGCGCACCAGGTCGGCCGGCTCGTACAACACCTCGTACCGGGCGAGCAGGCCGGGGCCGCCGGTCGGCAGCAGCTCAAGGCACAGGGCGCCCGGGTCGAAGAGATAGGGGCGGCCTTCGGGCGTACGCAGGGTCAGTCCGGGCGATTCTGTTGCGGGCTCCATCACATAACCACTATAACTGGTTACCATGACACTGCACTGGAAGCTAGTCGTCGACGCCAACGACCCTCACGCCCAGGCCGACTTCTGGGCAACCACCCTCGGCTACGAGGTGGAGGACAACAGCGCGCTCATCGAGCGCCTCATCGGCTTCGGTGCCGTACAGCCGGCGGCCACGGTGGAGTTCCACGGCCGCAGCGCATTTCGGGATCTGGTCGCCGTCCGGCATCCGGACGACCCGTACGACGAGGACAGCGGGACGGGCCTCGGCCGCCGGATCCTCTTCCAGCGTGTACCGGAGGCGAAGACGGTCAAGAACCGGCTGCACATCGACGTGCACAGTGAGCCGGGCACGCGGGAGGCCGAGGTCGCCCGCCTGGAGACGCTGGGCGCGGCCGTCGCCCGCAGCGTCAAGGAGGCCGGGGGCGAATGGGTGGTCATGACCGACCCCGAGGGCAACGAGTTCTGCGTCCAATGAAGCCCGCCGACGCTCTCGGCGAAGCGTGCTGAAGCTCTGGCTTGGCTCAAGTCGGGAGTGTTCTCCCCCGTCGGGCGGCATGGTCGATTGACCGGCTCGACCGACGGGGGACCCGATGAAGCACCTCATACGCCCGGCCGGCGCGGCACTCGCCGCGTTCGCCTTTCTCACCGGTACGGCTGCCTGCACCACGCCACAGGCTCCCGCGCCGCAGCCGACGGCGAGCGCCCCGCCCAGCCCACCGCGCCCACCCCGGCTGCCCAGCGAGCAGCAGCTCACCGCCGCCGCTGCCGCCCTGACCGACCAGAACGTCCTCGACGACGAAGGTACGTTCGTGCTCTCGACGGCCGACGGCCTCGACAGCGCCAGCCAGAGCGAGATCGACCGCGGCACCCACCTGCTCATCGAGGCCGCCTGCGCGGGCGAGGGTTCGGCGACCCTCACCGTCACGTCGGGCAGGGCCAAGACCCGGCAGCACCTCGCCTGCGCCGAGAAGCCGCGCGCCAAGACGTTCGCCTTCACCACCCGTGGGGGCTCGGTCTTCTTCGAAGCCGGCCGGGGCACGGCCACGAGCGGCGCCCTCGCCTATCTCGCGCGCCGTCCGGCATCCGAACACCGCTGACCGGTTTCCGCTCTTGACGCAGGGTCAAACTCTCGCTGAACATGCAGCACGCACAGCTCGCGTACAGCCCATGTACCACCAGCTCCAACGCCCCGTGCCGTCACCCGCGTCCCGGGGCGCTCGCACGTTCCGTTGTCCCCGTACGGAATCCGGAGCCCCCACATGAACCTCTCCCGCGTCTCCCACCTCTCCACTCCCAGACGCACCGCCGCAGCCGTCGCCCTCGCCCTCACCGGCCTGGTCGCCGCCACCGCGCCAGTCGCGTCCGCCGCCCCGACCGCCGCGACCGCCCCGGCCGCCGCCCCCGACATACCCCTCGCCAACGTCAAGGCGCACCTCACCCAGCTCCAGTCGATAGCCACCGCCAACGGCGGCAACCGCGCACACGGCCGTCCTGGCTACAAGGCTTCCGTCGACTACCTCAAGGCCAAGCTGGACGCCGCCGGATTCACCACCTCCGTCACGACGTTCACCTCCGGTGGCGCGACCGGCTACAACCTGATCGCCGACTGGCCGGGCGGCGACCCGAACAAGATCCTGATGGCCGGCGCGCACCTCGACTCGGTCTCCTCGGGTCCCGGCATCAACGACAACGGGTCCGGCTCCGCCGCCGTCCTGGAGACCGCGCTCGCTGTCTCCCGCGCACAGCTCACACCCACGAAGCATCTGCGGTTCGGCTGGTGGGGGGCCGAGGAGCTCGGCCTCGTCGGCTCGAAGGCATACGTCAACAGCCTTCCCACGACCGAGCGTGCAAAGTTCTCCGGCTACCTCAACTTCGACATGATCGGCTCGCCGAACCCCGGCTATTTCGTCTACGACGACGATCCCGCCATCGAGAAGACCTTCAAGGACTACTACGCGGGCATCGGCGTCCCGACCGAGATCGAGACCGAGGGCGACGGCCGCTCCGACCACGCGAGCTTCAAGAACGTCGGCATACCGGTCGGCGGCCTGTTCACCGGCGCCAGCCGTACGAAGACGAGTGCCCAGGTCCAGAAGTGGGGCGGCACCGCGGGCACGTCCTTCGACCGCTGCTACCACTCGTCCTGCGACACCACGGCTAACATCAACGACACCGCCCTGGACCGCAACAGTGACGCCGTCGCCCACGCCGTCTGGACGCTGGGCACCGAGCCGACCGTGCCGCCCGGCGACGCGTACGAGAACACCGCGGACGTCGCCGTCCCGGACAACGGCGCGGCCGTCACCTCGTCGGTCACCGTCTCGGGCCGTACGGGCAGCGCCCCGGCCGCGCTCAAGATCGGCGTGGACATCAAGCACACGTGGCGCGGTGACCTGGTCGTCGACCTGGTCGCACCGGACGGTACGGCGTACCGGCTGAAGGGCTCCAGCGGCAACGACTCGGCCGACAACGTGATCGCCACCTACACCGTGGACGCGTCGAGCGAGTCGGCCAACGGCACCTGGAAGCTGAAGGTCCAGGACGTCGCCGCGCAGGACACCGGTTACATCGACAGCTGGAAGCTCACCTTCTGATCCCGGGTACGGCCCGGCCCCGGCGGAGGCCGGGCCGTCTCGCGCTTCTCAGGCCGTGATGTCCTTCGTCGTGAAGCGCGCCCAGGCGGCGGAGCCGAACACCGCCGCGTACAACGCCTGGAGCCGGAGATTGTCCAGCACCTCGTCCCAGAGGACCGGCTCGCGCAGCAGGTCGGCGAAGGACAGCCAGTGGTGCGGGAAGAGATAAGGATGGATCGCGTGCAGCTGCGGGATCGTGTCCAGGATCTGCACCGTGATCAGCAGCCCGACCGTCGCCGCCATCGCCGCTATGCCGCTGTTGGTGAGGGTCGATACGAACAAGCCGATCGCCGCGAGCCCGACCAGCGAGGCCGCCACGATCGCCGCGATCAGCACGGCCCGCAACAGGCCCTCCCCGATGCCGATCCGCGTACCGGAGATCGTCGTGACCTCCCCCAGCGGGAAGAGCAGGGCGCCGGTGGCCAGCGCCGACGCGGCCACGACCAGGGTCGCGACCAGGCAGAAGACCAGGGTGGACGCGTACTTGGCGAGCAGCAGCCGGGTACGTCCGGCCGGGGCGACCAGCAGATAGCGCAGCGTGCCGGCGTTCGCCTCGCCCGCCACCGCGTCGCCCGCGACGACGCCGACGGCCATGGGCAGGAAGACGGGGAGGGTCGCGGCGAGCGCCGCGAAGACGAGGAAGAGCCCGTTGTTGGTGATCTGGGTGAGGAAGGCCGGGCCCGCGCCGCCCCCTTCTCCGCCCCCGCCGTCGCCGACGGGCGAGCCGTCGCTCGTCTGGATCTTCACGGCGATGCCGATGAGTACGGGTACGGCGGCGAGGACCGCCAGCAGGGCGAGCGTGCGCCAGCGCCGGAAGGTGATGGTCAGCTCGGACCGGAAGAGGCCGAGGGTCCACAGCGGACTGCGGGCCCTCACCGTACCGTCCCGCTCCTGACCGTCCTTCGCCTGGCCGTCCTTCGCCTTCGACCGATCCGTCGTCTCAGCCCGCGACATCGAAACCCTCCCCGGTCAGCGCCACGAACGCGTCCTCCAGCGAGGCCCGTGCGACGCCGAAGGACCTCACGCGGACATCGGCCCGCACGAGCGCGGAGTTCAGGTCCGCCAGGTCCATGTCTCCCGGCGGCAGCTCCCCCGTCACCCGCCCGTCCGCGACCGTCAGGTCGGTGACGCCCAGCTCCTTGAGCACCCGCGAA
Organism: Streptomyces sp. NPDC055287; assembly: GCF_053646035.1. Classification (NCBI taxonomy): domain Bacteria; kingdom Bacillati; phylum Actinomycetota; class Actinomycetes; order Kitasatosporales; family Streptomycetaceae; genus Streptomyces; species Streptomyces sp. NPDC055287. The sequence goes on from NZ_JBSHNE010000009.1 coordinate 192,872, forward strand.
GCGTCCGCCGTGTCCGGTGTGGTGACGGCGAGCCGCCCGCGCGCACCGGCGGCCAGCTCGGCGACCGTGCCCTGGACGAGGAGCCGCCCCTGGGCCATCACCGCCGCGTGGGTGCACACCTGCTCGATCTCGTCGAGCAGGTGCGAGGACAGGAAGACCGTCGTACCGTCCGCCGCCAGCTCGCGCACCAGCGAGCGGATCTCGCGCATGCCCTGCGGGTCGAGACCGTTCGTCGGCTCGTCCAGTACGAGCAGCTTGCGCGGCTGGAGCAGCGCGGACGCGAGCCCGAGCCGCTGCTTCATCCCGAGCGAGTACGCCTTGGCCTTCTTGCTGCCCGCCGCCGTCAGGCCCACCCGGTCGAGCGCCGCCGCGACCCGCGCCCGGCGGGTGCGCGGGTCGGCGGCGGGGTCGGCGGAGTCGTAACGGATCAGGTTGTCGCGGCCGGACAGGAACGGGTACAGCGCCGGTCCCTCGATGAGCGCGCCCACCTGCGGGAGGACCGTACGGGCCGCGGGCGGCACGGGCCGGCCGAGCAGCGTCGCCGTACCGGACGTCGGTTCGATCAGCCCCATCAGCATCCGGATGGTGGTCGTCTTCCCCGAGCCGTTGGGCCCGAGGAAGCCGAAGACGCTGCCGGCGGGCACGCTGAGGTCGAGCCCGTCGACGGCGAGCTGCCCGCCGCGGAAACGCTTCGTGAGCCCACGTGTGTCGATGACGGCCTCACTGCTCACGGCGGACAACTCCTCCATCCCGGCTCCGTTCCCTCGCTGCTGCTGCCTACCCGTAGCCGCTGTGCGCGGCTGCTGCCTACTTGGCCGCGTTGGCGGCCTGGACCAGCGCGTCCTTGGTGACCGCGCCGACGTACACCTTGCCGTCGTCCGTCATCAGGGCGTTGACGAGACGGGTCTTGAAGACCGTGCCCGAGCCGAACTCGCCGGACACCTTGTCGCCCAGCGCGTTCATGAACTGCTCGGCCTCCGGGGGCAGGTCACCCTTCTCCGGCGCCTTGAAGTCGGCTTCGCCGCCGGGCGACGAGATCTCGGCAACCGAGGTCCAGCCCTTGCCGATGACGTTGAGCCCCTCGAAGTCCTTCATGCCCTCCTCGGCCTTGAAGTCCTCCCCGGGCGCGAAGTCCTTCTCGTGGGCCTTCATCTCGTCTGCCTCGGTCACCCTCGCGCCCTTGGGCGGGCTGAACGTGAAGGTGTCCGCGGACGGCTTCGCGAAGTCGACCTTGGTGAAGCCCGCGTCGATCGCGGCCTTGCCGCCGCTGCTCGGCGTGAGCGTGAACTTGAGCGGTACGCCGTTCTCCGCGTCGACCGCGACCCTGATGGACCCGATCGTCGAACCGGACTGCTTGGGCTTGATCAGCAGCTGGTACGCGTCCCGGCCGGCGACCTGCGCCGTACCGTCGACCGTCACCGACGTGGTGTCGTCGGCGGCCTTCAGCGCCTCCTCGGCCAGGCCCTTGGGGGTCGTCGGGACACCCTCGGGCAGCTTCTCGTGCTTGCCGGCAACCTTGCCGCCGTCCTTGCCCGCGTCCTTCGCGTCCGCGGGTGCCTTGGCGTGGAAGGCCTCGTTCGAGGCACTGTCGTACGCCCAGACCTCGCCGGCGTTGTGGATCAGGCTGTACTCCGCCGCGTTGTCCAGGACCGAGACCCGCTGCTTGTCCGGGCCGTCGGCCGCCACACGCAGGGTGTGCGAACCGGAGGCGAGCTCCATCAGCTTGGCCTGCGGATCGGCTGACGAGCCCTCACCGTCGCTCCCGCCCTTGGGCGCCAGGCTGTCGGCGATACCGCCGAGCGAGGGAATGCCCAGGTCGGTGTTGATCTTCACGGTGCCGGAGAGCTGCTGCGTGTCCGACGCCGCGATCTTCTCGATCAGCTGCTGAGCACTGATCTTCGGCAGGTCGGGGTCGCCGGCGTCGGCGAGCGCCGGGACGAGCCCGATGGTCGCCGCCGCCACCCCCGCCACCCCCGCCACCGCGACCGGGACGATGTAGCGCGCGGCCTTGCGGCGCCCCGCGGTGAAGTCCCTGCCCTCGGTGGTCTGTGCGCTGTCGTTCGGTGCCATGTGTGCCCTACCTCCGTGGTTGGCGGCCGTCGTCCAGTTGCACTCGTCCACCCCGCGCCGCCATTCTCACCCGAATTGGTGGGGAGTGGTGGTTCCAATCTCACCAAAACGGGGGGCAGGAAGCGTCAGACCCCGGGATCAACTCCATGTACTGCTCGGGGATGACATACGACGTCGGCGCCTCCCCCGCCAGAGAGGGAAGACGCCGATTGCCCCTTGCACGCAGTTGTGGTCAGTGCTGGATGAAGACGTAGTCCGCCCGGTACGGAACGGCCGCGAGCGAGCCCGCCACGCAGCTCCCGGCCGGTGCCACGCCGCCCACCGTGTTCAGCCGCAGGATCTCGGTGGTCCGCGCGAACAGCCCGTGCTTCTTGCCGGACCGCTCCGCCCGGAGGTCGAGCTCCGGGATGTTGCCGGCGCCGTTCGGGCTCCTGCTGATGAGCGAGCCGGTCACAGCGCTGCGGTCCTTCGCGACCCACTGCGGCGTGCCGGAGTTCGGCCGTACGAAGGAGTGCGCGATGCCGCCGGCGAGTACGGCCCGTACGTCTCGCTGCTGGAACGAGCTCTTGCCGTCCGTGCCCTTCTTGCACTCGTAGATCTGCTTGCCCTTGACGACCGGCGCCCGGAAGTTGTGCAGAGCGCGGTCGAAGTCGAAGCCGTCGGTGACCCGGTGGAACTGGCCGCGCACCGCGCCGCCGGGGAACTCGGCGGTGTGCAGGTTGGCGTAGAAGCTCGTCGGGTCGGACGTGAGCGCCTTGAGCACGGCGGCGTCCGCGACCTCGACCGAGCCGGTCGCGGTCCGCGCCCTGCTCTTCCCGCCACCCTCGCCCTCGCCCTTGGCCTTGCCTTCGCCCATGGCCTTGCCCTCACCCTTGCCGAGCTGCCGGGTGAAGTCGATCTTGACGCCCCCGTTGACGCCCTTGGGGCCCTGATGGAGGTGGAGCGCGGTCGGCTTGCCGGTGCCGCGCCACTTCACGGCGAACGACACGGTGCTGCCCTCGACCTTGACGAATTCCAGCGCGGCGCCGTCCTTGTCGCCTGCGGCCGGGCCGCCCTGCACCGGCACCTCGTTGGACCCGTTCAGACTGGCCACGAGGTACGAGGCGCCGAGACCGCCGCCCGAGCCCGCGTGCCGCACGGCGACGTCCGTTGTGGAAGAACCCTTGCTGTGGGCGGCGGCCGGGACCACGGCGAGCGTGACGCCCGCCGCTGCCGCGACCGCGGTGATGCCGACGGCGACGCGCCGACGACCGCGCATCTTCGCAATACCGCTCATGACCTGAAATCTCCCCGTTCCAGCGCCGCCGCCCCCTGCGTCGGCTTCCGGTCATGAATACGGAGCGGATCCGGGTCAGAACTCAACGCGACCATGTGACCTGAGTCACAGGCGCGCCACTATCCCGCGCGATGCACCACCGCGTCGCACAGCTCTTCCAGAGCCGACTTCGCGTAGCACTCGGGCAGCGGTGCCAGCGAGGCCCGCGCCTCCTCGGCGTACCGGATGGTGTCGCGTCGCGCCTGTTCCAGCGCCGGGTGCGCGCGCAGCCGGCGCAGTACCTCGGCGAGCCGGGCGTCGTCCGCGAGGTCGCCGTCCAGCAGCTCGCACAGCTCGACGTCGTCCGGGCGCCCGTGCTCGGCGGCCTGTGCGCGCAGCAGCAGCACCGGCAGCGTGGGAATGCCTTCGCGCAGGTCCGTACCGGGCGTCTTGCCGGACTCGTGACTGTCGCTCGCGATGTCGAGTACGTCGTCGGCCAGCTGGAAGGCGGTGCCGAGGCGCTCGCCGTACTGCGTGAGGATGTCGACGACGCGCTCGTCGGCGCCCGCCATTATGGCGCCGAAGCGGCCCGAGACGGCGATCAGCGAGCCGGTCTTGCCCGCGATGACGTCCAGGTAGTGCCCGACGGGGTCCTGGCCCTCGCGCGGCCCGGCCGTCTCCAGGATCTGGCCGGTGACGAGACGCTCGAACGCGTCCGCCTGGATCCGTACGGCTTCGGGGCCGAGGTCCGCCAGGATGCGCGACGCGCGCGCGAAGAGGAAGTCGCCGGTCAGGACCGCGACCGAGTTGCCCCAGCGTGCGTTCGCGCTGGGGACTCCGCGGCGTACGTCCGCCTCGTCCATCACGTCGTCGTGGTACAGCGTGGCGAGATGCGTCAGCTCGACAACAACGGCGGAGGGCACGATGCCCGGCGCGTGGGGGTCACCGAACTGTGCGGCCAGCAGGACCAGCAGCGGCCGGAACCGCTTGCCCCCGGCCCGGACCAGATGCTGGGCTGCCTCCGTGATGAAGGGAACCTCGCTCTTGGTAGCGTCGAGCAGTCCTTCCTCGACGGCTGCCAATCCGGTCTGGACATCGGTCTCCAGAGCCTGGTCCCGCACGCTCAGTCCGAACGGCCCGACGACGGTCACGAGGGTCACTCCTGTCTGCTGACGATCACACGGATTGTCGATGTGTCGCTGCCTTCACTCAAGTCAGCGTATCCGGTCGCCTTTCGATCACAGTGAGCGCCTTCCCGTCGCCCCGAGCACAGTCCCGTGGGCACCGGGTTCTTTCCGCCCGATACGGGCATGAGAACGCCCTTTGTCCCGCGTGGGGCTCGCCACCTCAGCCCCGGGGAGGAGCGGGCAGAGGAAAGCGCCGCGGGCACTCGTCCCGCGGCGCCTGCCGCTGCCGTGCGGCCCCGGGCCCTCAGCCCCGCGCCACCGCCCGCGCCAGCCGCGCCGACGCGTACTCCGTGCCGCACACGAACCGCATCACCGGCCCGAACGACGCCGCAGCCGGCAATCCCGTGAAGTGGAGCCCCGGCACCGAAGAGCCGTACCCCGCGTCCAGCCGCGGCGCCCCCCGCGTCACCGTCAGCTCCGCCCGCAGCTCGTGCCCGAGGAACCCCAGCGCGGCCACGTCCGTCCGGTAGCCCGTCGCGGCCATCACATGGTCGGCGGACAGCTCCCGCTGCGCCCCCTGCCCCCCGCTCAGTGTCAACACCGGCAGGCCGTCCTGCACCCGCGCCCCGACGACGCCCCGGCCGTCCGTGACCCGCACATCCGCCGCCATGAACCGGTCCCGCAGCCACCACGCCCCCAGCGGCCCCAGGACCCGCCGCACCAGATAGTGGCGCGCGGGTGCGGGAAGGCGGCGTACATGCGTCGCGTAGTACGTCAGCCCGTGCAGCGACCACGCCCGCCCGAACGGCGACGGGGGCCGCAGCCGCGACTGGCGGTCCGGCGCCTCCCCGAAGGCCACCGCGCCGCGCCCCCGCGCCACCACGCGCACCGACGCCGCACCCGCCTCCGCCATCAGGACGGCGTTCTCCAGCGCCGACTGCCCCGCACCGATGACGATCACGTCCTGTCCGGCGAACCGTGACAGGTCCCGGTGCTGCCCCGCGTGCGAGAAGGGCCCCGTCGCCGACGGCCCGTCCGGCACCGCCGCCGCCAGCTCACGCGGCAGCCGCGCGAGGCCGGACAGCCCCGTCGCCACCACCACCGCCCGCGCCGCGAACTGCTCACCCGAGTCGAGCTTGATCTCGAATCCGTCGCCCCCCGCCGCACGGTCGACGGAGACCACCCGCACCTGCTCCAGATCCGGCAGCAGCTTCTCGGCGAACCACTGCCCGTACCGCGCGAAGGTCTCGACCGGCACCAGATCCCAGTCGGACTCGTACCGCCGCTCCCCCGTCTCCGCGCAGAAGTCGATCAGGTCGTGCCCCGGCTGCGGAGCGTCGATGTTGGAAGCCACCGGAGTCGACTTGAGCAGCATCCCGGCCGGCATGTGCTCGCGCCAGCTCACCATGGGCGAGCCGAAGACACGGACCGCGATGCCGCGGGCCCGCAGATGGGCGGCGGTGGACAGGCCGTACGGCCCGGCTCCGACGACTGCTACCGGACGGATCATCTGAAGTCCCCTCCCAGGGCGTCACTTCGCGATTCCCGGACCGCCACCCCGACGGCCGGCCCGGGCTCCGCGCCACATCTCGTACAGGTGCCTGGCGCCCGGCCGTACGAACCGCGCCATCATCATGACGACCGGCACCATGTCGTCGGCCGCGACCCACGCCAGCTCCGTGCTGCCCGCCCGCACCGGCGCGTGCGGCGTCGTATAGCCGCTGCGGCGGTAGGCGAGCAGAGCGGCCAGGTCGATGTTCTCGACGACGTAGCGGTGACCGGCCCGCTGTTCCCCCTCGGGGACTTTCCGGCCGGTCAGGTGAAGGTGCTGCGCCCTCACCACATCCACCCCGGCCTCGTTCTCGAAGAGCCGGAACTGGGCGCCCATCCTGGGATTGAAGTCGAGCAGTTTGTACTGCCCGTCGCGCCGGTCGTAGCGCAGGTCGAGGTCGACGACCCCACTGAAGCCGATCCGCTTGATGAACTCACCCGCCAGCGCCGCCAGTTCGGCGTTGCCCACGACGTACGCGTTCGCCGTCATGCCCGCGTGCGGCGGCCACGACCGTACCTTCACCCCGGTGAACATCGCCAGCGCCGCACTGTCCGCGTCGGCATACGCGTGGACGATCCAGTCCTCGGCGTCCTCGCGCGGCAGGTATTCCTGGAGGATCACGCCGGGATGCTCGCCCCAGCCGCGTGCGAGGGCCAGGAGGCGCCCGGGCGACTCGATGCGCGTGGTCCCGCCGACAGCGGGCTGCTTGCGGCGTACGAACGCCTCCCGGTTCTTGGCGACGACCGGGAAGCGCGCCCCGGCCGCGAACGCCTCCACGTCGGCGTACGTATCGGGGAAGGAGGCCGCCGGCGACGGCACGCCGTGCTCGACGCACAGCTCGTGCAGCCCCTGCTTGCTGGCGAGCCGGCGCGGCAGCTTGGCGTCGACGCGCGGGAAGAGGAAGGGGCCCGCGAGCGTGTCCTGATGCTCGGCGATGAGGACCGCCGCCTCCTCGTCGGTGGGGACCAGGACGGTCGGCCGCCCTATCCGACGCCCTATGCGCAACAGCCCTTCCACGAGCCGCTCGGGTTCCTCCGCGCCCGTGGTCGGCCAGACGAAGGCGCGCTCCAGATAGCGGGAGCGCGCGGCCGGGGTCCACCGGTCCTCGGTGACGGCGTACATGGGGATGCCGAGTCTTCCCAGGCTGCGGATCGCCCCCACTCCACCATGGTGCAGCGGATAGTTCCCGATCTTCACGATCAGGCCGGGAACGTCCCGGTCAGGCATGATCGGCGCACGGTCGAACGGCACACTGCGGCTCGCCACCTGTCCCCCCTACGACACGGACCCCGCCCCTGACCTGCCCTGTCCCCGCCCTGTCCCTGCCCTGCCCCTGCACTGCCCCTGCACTGCCCGCGTCCCCAAAGGACGCTAAGCCGGAATTCCCCACTCCAGCAAGGTCTTTTCGGACATTGCGAACTCTTTAGACACTGCCGTCGCAGGCGACACCCACGTAACGTGTGGTCCTCCACGATCTGGAAAGCGAGGCAGCACCGATGCCCGAGCAGAGCCCGCTCGACCTGGCCGAAGGCGACCTCTTCGGCCCGCACAACCTCCCCTACGGCGTCTTCTCCACCCCGGACGAGCCCGAGCGCCGCCGGGTCGGCGTCCGTATCGGCGGCCATGTGCTGGACGCGGGGGCGGCGGCGCTCACGCTGGGCTCTCCGTACGCCGCGCTGCTCGCCCAGCCCACGCTCAACCCGCTGCTCGCGGCGGGTCGCACGGCCTGGCGCGACGTACGCCGGGCGCTCACCGCGTGGGTGACGAGCCCGGCGCACCGCGCCGACATCGAGCCCCTGCTGCACCCCGTCTCCGGCGTCACGCTGCACCTCCCGTACGACGTGGCGGACTACGTCGACTTCTACGCGAGCGAGCACCACGCCACGAACGTCGGCAGGATCTTCCGCCCCGACGGCGACGCGCTGACCCCCAACTGGAAGCACCTGCCGATCGGTTACCACGGACGAGCCGGCACGGTGGTGGTGTCCGGTACGGAGGTGGTGCGGCCCAGCGGCCAGCGCAAGGCGCCGACGGACCCGGCGCCGGCCTTCGGCCCCTCGGTCAAGCTGGACATCGAAGCGGAAGTCGGCTTCGTGGTGGGCACTTCCTCCACCCACGGCACGCCGGTGCCGCTCGCGGACTTCCGGGAGCACGTCTTCGGCCTGTTCCTGCTCAACGACTGGTCGGCGCGGGACATCCAGGCGTGGGAGTACGTACCGCTGGGCCCCTTCCTCGGCAAGTCCTTCGCCACGTCGGTGTCGGCGTGGGTGACCCCGCTCGAAGCCCTGGACTCGGCCCATGTGGCCCCGCCGGCCCGGGACTTCCCACTCCTCCCCTACCTCGACGACTCCCACGAGGAGGAGCCCGGCGGCTACGACGTCCGCATCGAGGTGAGGATCAACGGCGAGGTCGTCTCGGAGCCGCCCTTCTCGACGATGTACTGGACGGCGGCGCAGCAGCTGACCCAGATGACGGCGAACGGCGCGTCGCTCCGTACGGGCGACCTCTTCGGATCCGGCACAGTCAGCGGTCCCGAGGTGAACCAGCGGGGCTCCCTCCTCGAACTCACCTGGAACGGGCGCGACCCGATCGAACTCTCCGCCGGCAAGCGGACGTTCCTGGAGGACGGCGACGAGGTGACCATGACGGCGTGGGCCCCTGGCCCGCACGGCACGCGGGTCGGCCTGGGCGAAGTGACGGGCCGCATCACCCCGGCCCGCTAGCAGCCGCCGCGCGGGGCCGAGACACCGCAGCGCGGGGCCTTCCCCCCACCCCGCCCCTTCCCGGACCGGGGCAAGCCCCAGCTTCGGGAAGAGGGCGGGCTGGGGGAAGGCTCCGCGCTGCGGCCACGCCGCCCACTACGCCGGGCCGGAAAACTCCGGCTCGTCCCAGTCCGGCTCCGCGCCCCAGTCCCAGTCCTCCGCGCCCGCGACGGCAACCGGCACCGCCGACCCGGCCCGGCCCGGCGGGTCAACCGGGCTGACCGCAGCCGCAGCGCTCGCAGGGGCCACCTGGGGCGCCGCACTGACCGGGGCCACCTGGGCCGCCGCGCCGCCCGCAGGCGTCGGCCCCGGGATCTCCGCCCCCGCCCCGCCCCACGAGGCCAGTACCCCGAGCACGCCCTCGCCGTACGTCGCCAGCTTCTTCTCGCCGAGGCCGGCAATGCCGCCCAGCTCCGCCACCGACCCCGGCCGCACCGTCGCGATCTCCCGCAGCGTCGCGTCGTGGAAGATGACGTACGCCGGTACGCCCTGCTCCCGCGCCTGCTCCCCCCGCCAGGCGCGCAGCGCTTCGAAGACCGGTACCGCCTCCGCCGGGAGGTCCGCCTTGGCGGCGGCCGCCTTCGCCTTGCGCTCGCCCTTGGCGGCCCGAGCGCCCGGCACCGGCTTCGCCTCCTTGCGCAGGCGCACCTCACGCTCCCGGCTCAGCACCGACGCGCTCTCGTCGGTCATCACCAGCGTGCCGTACTCACCCTCGACCGCCAGCAGGCCCTGCGCGAGCAGCTGACGCACCACGCCCCGCCACTCCACCTCCGCCAGCTCTTCGCCGATGCCGAACACCGACAGCTGGTCGTGGTCGAACTGGATCACCTTCGCGGTCTTGCGGCCCAGCAGGATGTCGATGATCTGGCCGGCCCCGAACTTCTGCCTGCGCTCCCGCTGCAACCGCACCACGGTCGAAAGGACCTTCTGCGCCGGCACCGTCCCGTCCCATGTCTCCGGCGGCGTCAGGCACGTGTCGCAGTTGCCGCAGGACGGCGCACCGGGCTCCTGTCCGAAGTAGGCGAGAAGCTGCGCCCGCCGGCACTGCGCCGTCTCGCAGAGCGCGAGCATCGCGTCCAGATGCGACGCCGCACGCCGCCGGAACGCCTCGTCGCCCTCGCCGCTCTGGATCATCTTGCGCTGCTGCACCACGTCCTGGAGGCCGTACGCCATCCACGCCGTCGACGGCAGCCCGTCACGCCCCGCACGGCCCGTCTCCTGGTAGTAGCCCTCGACCGACTTCGGGAGGTCCAGGTGGGCGACGAAACGCACGTCCGGCTTGTCGATGCCCATACCGAAGGCGATGGTCGCCACGACGACCAGGCCCTCCTCGCGCAGGAAGCGGGACTGGTGCGCCACGCGCGTGCCCCCGTCGAGCCCCGCGTGGTACGGAACCGCCTCGATGCCGTTCTGGCAGAGAAACTCCGCCGTCCTGTCCACGGAATTGCGCGACAGGCAGTAGACGATGCCGGCGTCCCCCGCGTGCTCCTCGCGCAGGAAGGACAACAGCTGCTTCTTCGGGTCCGACTTCCCCACGATCCGGTACTGGATGTTGGGCCGGTCGAAGCTCGCCACGAAGTGCCGGGCCTCCGGCATGGCGAGCCGCTGGGTGATCTCCCGGTGCGTGGCGTCCGTCGCGGTCGCCGTGAGCGCGATCCTCGGCACCTCCGGCCACCGCCGGCCCAGCACCGACAGGTTCAGGTAGTCGGGCCGGAAGTCGTGGCCCCACTGGGCCACACAGTGCGCCTCGTCGATCGCGAAGACCGAGATCTTGGCCCGGGACAGCAGGTCGAGCGTCGCGTCCAGACGCAGCCGCTCCGGCGCCAGGTAGAGCAGGTCCAGCTCCCCGGCCAGGAACTCCGCCTCCATCGCGCGCCGCTCGCCGAAGTCCTGCGTGGAGTTGATGAAGCCGGCCCGCACACCGAGCGCCCGAAGTGCGTCGACCTGGTCCTGCATCAGCGCGATGAGCGGGGAGATCACGATGCCCGTACCCGGTCTGACCAGCGCCGGGATCTGGTAGCACAGCGACTTTCCGCCGCCGGTCGGCATCAGCACGACCGCGTCCCCGCCGGCCACCACATGCTCGATGACCGCGGCCTGCTCACCACGGAACGCGTCGTACCCGAAGACCCGGTGCAGCGTCTCCAGGGCGTCGCTCCGCGTCACCGCACCGGCCTCGACCGCCTCCACCATGCCACCTGTCCCGTCCATCGCTCTGTCCCCCGTACGTACCGTGCCCGGCTCCCCACGATAGGGGCACGCACTGACACCCCCGCCCAAAAGCTGCCGCCCGGCACCCCTGCGAGGAGGGACGCCGGGCGGCGATCACGCACATACGGTCGGCCGTACGACCGGCCGTACGGTCAGCGGACGAAGACTCCCGCCTGGCCGGCGAGATCCAGGAAGTACTGCGGCGCCACACCGAGCACGAGCGTCACCGCGACACCCAGCCCGATCGCCACCATCGTCAGCGGCGACGGCACGGCGACCGTCGGGCCGTCCGCCTTCGGCTCGCTGAAGAACATCAGGACGATCACCCGGATGTAGAAGAACGCGGCGATCGCCGACGAGATCACACCGACCACGACCAGCGCCCCGGCGCCGCCCTCGGCCGCCGCCTTGAAGACCGCGAACTTGCCCGCGAAGCCCGACGTCAGCGGAATGCCGGCGAAGGCCAGCAGGAAGACCGCGAAGACCGCGGCCACCAGCGGCGAACGCCGCCCCAGCCCCGCCCACTTCGACAGGTGCGTCGCCTCGCCGCCCGCGTCCCGCACCAGCGTGACCACCGCGAAGGCGCCGATCGTCACGAAGGAGTACGACAGCAGGTAGAAGAGGACGGACGAGATACCAGAGGGCCGGGTCGCGATCACACCGGCCAGGATGAATCCGGCGTGCGCGATCGAGGAGTACGCCAGGAGCCGCTTGATGTCGGTCTGGGTGATGGCGACGATCGCACCGCCCAGCATGGTGACGATCGCGATGGCCCACATCACCGGCCGCCAGTCCCAGCGCAGGCCCGGCAGTACGACGTACAGCAGCCGCAGCATGGCGCCGAAGGCGGCCACCTTGGTCGCGGCGGCCATGAAGCCGGTGACCGGCGTCGGAGCGCCCTGGTAGACGTCCGGGGTCCACATGTGGAACGGGACCGCGCCGACCTTGAAGAGCAGGCCCATGAGGATCATCGCGCCGCCGATCAGCAGCAGCGCGTCGTTGCCCATGGTGTCGGCGAGCGCCGGATCGATCTGCTTGACCGTGCCGTCGACGACGCTCGCGATCCTGGCGTACGAGACCGAGCCCGCGTACCCGTACATCAGCGCGATCCCGAACAGCAGGAACGCCGACGAGAAGGCGCCGAGCAGGAAGTACTTCACCGCGGCTTCCTGCGACATCAGCCGCTTGCGGCGGGCGACGGCGCACAGCAGGTACAGCGGGAGCGAGAAGACCTCCAGCGCCACGAACAGCGTCAGCAGGTCGTTGGCCGCCGGGAAGACGAGCATTCCGGCGACCGCGAACAGCATGAGCGGGAAGACCTCGGTGGTGGTGAACCCGGCCTTGACCGCCGCCTTCTCGCTCTCGCTGCCCGGTACGGACGCCGCCTGCGCGGCGAACGAGTCGACGCGGTTGCCGTGCGCGTCCGGGTCGAGCCTGCGCTCGGCGAACGTGAACACGGCGACCAGCGAGGCCAGCAGGATCGTGCCCTGGAGGAACAGCGCCGGACCGTCGACCGCGATGGCGCCCTCCGCCGCGATCTGCGCCTTCGTGGTGCCGTACCCACCCGCCGCGAGCGCCACGATCGCCGCGAAGGCGGCGGCGATGGCGACGACCGACAGGAACAGCTGCGCGTAGTACCGGGCCTTGCGCGGTACGAAGGCCTCGACGAGTACGCCGACAACGGCCGCGCCCACGACGATGAGCGTCGGCGACAGCTGGGCGTACTCGATGTGCGGAGCCGTGAATCCGCCTTCGGCGCTCGGCGCCGCGACCGTCGTCCACAGGCTGTGGACAGCTGATGCGCTCACTTGGCCGCCTCCGCCTCAATCTCGGGGGTGGGGTCCGTCTTCCGGACGTCGGACATGGTGTGCTTCACGGCCGGATTGACGACGTCCGTCAGCGGCTTGGGAAAGACGCCGAGGAGCAGCAGCAGCGCGATCAGCGGGGCGACGACCACGAGCTCACGGGCCTTGAGGTCGGGCATCGCCCGCACTTCGGCCCGGACCGGGCCCGTCATCGTCCGCTGGTACAGGACGAGCGTGTAGAGCGCGGCGAGGACGATGCCGACCGTGGCGATGATCCCGGCCGCCGGGTACACCGCGAACGCGCCGACCAGCACCAGGAATTCGCTGACGAACGGTGCCAGCCCCGGCAGCGACAGCGTGGCGAGGCTGCCGACCAGGAACGTCCCGGCGAGGACCGGAGCGACCTTCTGCACTCCGCCGTAGTCGGCAATGAGCCGCGACCCGCGCCGCGTGATCAGGAAGCCGGCCACCAGCATCAGCGCGGCGGTCGAGATCCCGTGGTTGACCATGTAGAGCGTCGCGCCCGACTGGCCCTGGCTCGTCATCGCGAAGATGCCGAGCACGATGAAGCCGAAGTGCGAGATCGAGGCGTACGCGATCAGGCGCTTGATGTCCCGCTGGCCGACGGCCAGCAGCGCGCCGTAGATGATGCTGACCAGCGCCAGCACGATGATCACGGGCGTCGCCCACTTGCTGGCCTCCGGGAAGAGCTGGAGGCAGAAGCGCAGCATCGCGAAGGTGCCGACCTTGTCGACGACCGCGGTGATCAGCACGGCGACCGGGGCGGTCGCCTCACCCATGGCATTGGGCAGCCAGGTGTGCAGCGGCCACAGCGGCGCCTTCACGGCGAACGCGAAGAAGAAGCCGAGGAAGAGCAGCCGCTCCGTGTTGGTCGCCATCTCCAGCTCGCCGCTCGCGCGCGCCTCGGCGATCTCCGCGAGCGAGAAGCTCCCGGCGACCACGTAGAGACCGACGACCGCGGCCAGCATGATCAGGCCGCCGGCCAGGTTGTAGAGGAGGAACTTGACGGCGGCGTACGAGCGCTGGGTGGCCGCCGCCCCGTCGGTGCCCGCGTGCGCCCGGTCCCCGAAGCCCCCGATGAGGAAGTACATCGGGATGAGCATGGCCTCGAAGAAGATGTAGAAGAGGAAGACGTCGGTGGCCTCGAAGGAGAGGATCACCATCGCTTCGACCATCAGGATCAGGGCGAAGAAGCCCTGGGTCGGGCGCCAGCGGGAGCTCTTCGTCTCCAGCGGGTCGGCGTCGTGCCAGCCCGCCAGGATGATGAACGGGATCAGCAGCGCCGTGAGCGCGATCAGCGCGACGGCGATGCCGTCCACGCCCAGCTCGTACCTGACCCCGAAGTCCGGGATCCAGGCGTGGGATTCGGTGAGCTGGTAGCGGTCGCCACCGGGCTCGAAGCGGATGAACACGACGGCCGCCAGGACCAGCGTGGCGAGCGAGAACAGCAGCGCCAGCCACTTGGCGGCCGTGCGGCGCGCGGCGGGCACGGCGGCGGTCAGGACCGCACCGACCGCCGGGAGCGCCGCCGTAACCGTCAGAAGGGGAAAAGACATCGTGATCAGACCGCCCTCATCAGCAGGGTCGCGGCAATGAGGATCGCCGTACCGCCGAACATCGAGACCGCGTACGAGCGGGCGTAGCCGTTCTGCAGTTTGCGCAGCCGACCGGACAGGCCGCCGACCGTGGCCGCCGTGCCGTTGACCACCCCGTCGACCAGGGTGTGGTCGACGTACACCAGCGAGCGGGTGAGGTGCTCGCCGCCGCGGACCAGCACGACGTGGTTGAAGTCGTCCTGGAGGAGGTCGCGGCGGGCTGCGCGAGTCAGTAGCGAGCCGCGCGGGGCGACGACCGGGACGGGCCTGCGGCCGTACTGGAGGTACGCGATCGCGACGCCGGCCAGCAGGACGGCGACCGTCATGCCGGTGATCACCGGGACGCTGATCGGCGGGTGCGGGTGCTCGAACTGCGTCACCGGCTCCAGCCAGTTCACGAACCGGTCCCCGATGCTGAAGAACCCTCCCGCGAAGACCGATCCGAAGGCAAGCACGATCATCGGGATCGTCATCGACCTGGGCGACTCGTGCGGATGAGGCATCTCGCCGGGCTGCACGTCGATGCCGGGCTCGACACCGGCCGTCGTGTCCGGGTCGGGGGCGGGCTGCCAGCGCTTCTCGCCGAAGAACGTCAGGATCATCACGCGCGTCATGTAGTACGCCGTGATGCCCGCGCCCAGCAGCGTCACCGTGCCGAGGATCCAGCCCTGGGCGCCGCCCGAGGCGAAGGCCGCCTCGATGATCTTGTCCTTGGAGAAGAAGCCCGACAGACCGGGGAAGCCGATGATCGCGAGATAGCCGAGTCCGAACGTCACGAACGTCACCGGCATGTACTTCCGCAGGCCGCCGTACTTCCGCATGTCGACCTCGTCGTTCATGCCGTGCATGACCGATCCGGCGCCGAGGAAGAGGCCCGCCTTGAAGAAGCCGTGCGTCACCAGGTGCATGATCGCGAAGGCGTACCCGATGGGGCCGAGGCCCGCAGCCAGGATCATGTAGCCGATCTGCGACATCGTCGAACCGGCCAGCGCCTTCTTGATGTCGTCCTTCGCGCAACCGACGATCGCACCGAAGAGGAGCGTGACCGCACCGACCGTGACGACCGCGGTCTGCGCGTCGGGAGCGGCGTCGAAGATCGCGCCGGACCGGGTGATCAGGTAGACGCCGGCCGTCACCATCGTGGCGGCGTGGATGAGGGCCGAGACCGGGGTCGGGCCCTCCATCGCGTCACCGAGCCAGGACTGGAGCGGCACCTGGGCCGACTTGCCGCAGGCGGCCAGCAGCAGCATCAGCCCGATCGCCGTCATCTTGCCTTCGCTGGAGTCCCCCGTCGCCGCGAGCACCGGCCCGAAGGCGAAGGTCCCGAAGGTGGTGAACATCAGCATGATCGCGATGGACAGACCGATGTCGCCGACGCGGTTGACGATGAAGGCCTTCTTGGCCGCCGTCGCCGCGCTCGGCTTGTGCTGCCAGAAGCCGATGAGCAGGTACGACGCCAGACCGACGCCCTCCCACCCGAAGTACAGCAGCAGGTAGTTGTCGGCGACGACCAGCAGGAGCATCGCCGCGAGGAAGAGGTTCAGGTAGCCGAAGAAGCGACGCCGGCGCTCGTCGTGCTCCATGTAGCCGATCGAATAGATGTGGATCAGCGTGCCCACACCGGTGATCAGCAGCACGAACGTCATCGAGAGCTGGTCGAGCTGGAAGGCGATGTCGGCCTGGAAGCCCTCGACGGCAATCCAGCTGTAGAGGTGCTGACGCATGGTCCGCGCCTCGACGTCGTACCCCAGCATCGCGCCGAACAGCACCACGCCGATCACGAACGAGGCCGCCGCCAGCACCGTGCCGATCCAGTGACCGACACGGTCGAGCCGCCGCCCGCCGCACAGCAGGACCGCCGCTCCGAGCAAAGGCGCTGCGACAAGCAGCGCAATCAAGTTCTCCACGATTCTTGCGACCCCTTACAGCTTCATCAGGCTGGCGTCGTCGACCGAGGCCGAGTGGCGGGACCGGAACAGCGACACGATGATCGCCAGACCCACCACGACCTCTGCTGCGGCGACGACCATCGTGAAGAACGCGATGATCTGGCCGTCGAGATTGCCGTGCATCCGGGAGAAGGCGACGAACGCGAGGTTGCAGGCATTGAGCATCAGCTCGACGCACATGAAGACGACGATCGCGTTCCGCCGGATCAGCACACCCGCCGCGCCGATGGTGAACAAAAGCGCCGCGAGATAGAGGTAGTTGACCGGATTCACTTGGCGACCTCCGATGCGTCCTGGTCCCGGCCGTTGTCACCGTCGGCGTCGCGGCCGAGCCGCTCCTCGGAGCGCTGCTCCAGCGCCTTGAGGTCGGCCATCGCCTCCCCCGACACGTCACGGATCTGACCTCGCGCGCGCAGCGTCTGGTTGACGGTGAGCTCGGACGGCGTGCCGTCCGGCAGCAGACCGGCGATGTCCACGGCGTTGTGCCGTGCGTACACACCGGGTGCGGGCAGCGGCGGCAGGTGCTTGCCGCGTACGCGCTCCTCCGACATCTCCCGCTGCGTCTTCGCGCGCTCGGTGCGCTCGCGGTGCGTGAGCACCATCGCGCCGACGGTCGCCGTGATGAGCAGGGCGCCGGTGAGCTCGAAGGCGAAGACGTACTTGGTGAAGATGAGTTCGGCCAGGCCCTCGACGTTGCCGCCGCTCGCGGCGTTCGCCCTGCCGAGCCCGTTGAAGGTGCTCAGCGAGGCCTGCCCGATACCGGCCATCAGCAGGATGCCGAAACCGAGGCCACAGCCGGCGGCCAGCCAGCGCTGACCCTTGAGCGTCTCCTTGAGGGAGTCCGCCGCCGTGACACCGACCAGCATGACCACGAAGAGGAACAGCATCATGATCGCGCCGGTGTAGACGACGATCTGGACGACGCCGAGGAAGTACGCGCCGTTGGCGAGGTAGAAGACGGCCAGGACGATCATCGTCCCGGCCAGGCACAGCGCGCTGTGCACCGCCTTCTTCATCAGGATGGTGCACAGGGCGCCGATGACGGCGACCGTACCGAGCACCCAGAACTGCACGGCCTCGCCGGTCGAAGTGACGGAGGCGGCAAGAGCGTTCATCCCCCGATCACCTTCTTCGCGGCCGGCTCGTCCTCGCCGAAGGTCGACGCGGCCTCCTGGGGCCGCTCGCCCTTGCTCAGCGCCACCTGCCGCTCCGTGCCCGGCGCGGCCTCGGTCACCAGGCCCCGGTAGTAGTCCTGCTCGTCCGTGCCGGGGAAGATCGAGTGCGGTGCCTCGACCATGCCCTCCTCCAGGCCGGCGAGGAGCTGCTCCTTGGTGTAGATGAGCGACTCGCGGCTGCTGTCGGCCAGTTCGAACTCATTGGTCATCGTCAGCGCGCGGGTGGGGCACGCCTCGATGCACAGGCCGCACAGAATGCAGCGGGCGTAGTTGATCTGGTAGACGCGGCCGTAGCGCTCACCCGGGGAGTAACGCTCCTCCTCGGTGTTCTCCGCGCCCTCCACGTAGATCGCGTCGGCCGGGCAGGCCCAGGCACACAGCTCGCACCCGATGCACTTCTCCAGACCGTCCGGATGGCGGTTGAGCTGGTGCCGGCCGTGGAATCGCGGCGCCGTCGTCTTCTGCTGCTCCGGATACTGCTCGGTCAGCCGCTTCTTGAACATGGCCTTGAAGGTCACGCCGAAGCCGGCCACCGGGTTCTGCCAGGGCGTCCGGGGGGCTTCCCCCGGCTTTGAGGTGTCAGGCATCGTCGGCCTCCTTCCCGTCACTCATAGTGTCCGGCCCACCACTGACAATCAGCTCGCGCTCGTGGCGCGGCCGCCTGCGGGGCACCGGTGGCAACTCCTGGCCGGGCAGCGGGGGCACCGGGAATCCACCCGCCATCGGGTCGAATGCGGGCGGTTCCCCGCCGTCCTTCGCCGCCTGCTCCTTCTCCTTCTTGTCGCGGAAGATGTCGGCGACAAAGGACAGGAGGAGGATCGCGACGATCGCCCCGGCGACGTACAGCACGATGTTCTGGAATTCCATGTTCTCGTTGCGCATCGCGCGCACCGTGGCGACCAGCATCAGCCAGACCACAGAGACCGGGATCAGGACCTTCCAGCCCAGCTTCATCAGCTGGTCGTAGCGCACGCGGGGCAGCGTGCCGCGCAGCCAGATGAAGAAGAACAGCAGCAGCTGGACCTTGACGACGAACCAGAGCATCGGCCACCAGCCGTGGTTCGCGCCCTCCCAGAAGGTGCTGATCGGGTACGGGGCCCGCCAGCCGCCCAGGAAGAGGGTGACCGAGACCGCCGAGACGGTGACCATGTTGACGTACTCCGCCAGCATGAACAGCGCGAACTTGATCGACGAGTACTCGGTGTTGAAGCCGCCGACCAGGTCGCCCTCGGACTCCGGCATGTCGAAGGGGGCGCGGTTCGTCTCGCCGACCATCGTGACGACGTAGATGATGAACGACACCGGCAGCAGGACGATGAACCAGCGGTCCTGCTGCGCCTCGACGATCGCCGAGGTCGACATCGACCCGGAGTAGAGGAACACCGAGGCGAAGGCCGCACCCATCGCGATCTCGTACGAGATCATCTGCGCGCAGGAGCGCAGGCCGCCGAGCAGCGGGTACGTCGACCCGGACGACCAGCCCGCGAGCACGATGCCGTAGATGCCGACGGAGGCGATCGCGAGGATGTAGAGCATCGCGATCGGCAGGTCGGTCAGCTGCATCGTGGTCCGCTGCCCGAAGATCGAGACCTCGTTGCCTGCCGGTCCGAACGGGATGACCGCGATGGCCATGAAGGCCGGGATTGCCGCGACGACCGGAGCAAGGATGTAGACCACCTTGTCCGCCCGCTTGACGATCACGTCCTCCTTGAGCATCAGCTTGACGCCGTCCGCGAGGGACTGGAGGAGGCCCCACGGACCGTGCCGGTTGGGGCCGATGCGCAGCTGCATCCAGGCGACGACCTTGCGCTCCCACACGATGGAGAAGAGCACGGTGATCATCAGGAAGGCGAAGCAGAAAACAGCCTTGATCGCGACGAGCCACCACGGGTCGCGCCCGAACATGGACAGGTCCTCGGCCGCGAGAAGCATCGTGTTCACGCGGTCACCTCCGGTACGTCGGTGGTGGCGGTGGCGGCGGCCGGGCCGATGCGGACGACCTGTCCGGGGACCGCGCCGGTGTCGGTGGCGACGCCGCCGCCCGTCGAGTTCAGCGGCAGCCACACCACCCGGTCCGGCATCTCCGTGACCTGGAGCGGCAGTTCGACCGTTCCCGCTGGCCCGGTGACGGCGAGCAGGTCTCCGTCCTTCACGCCGGTGCCGGCCGCGGTGATGGCGGAGAGCCGGGCCACAGCCGCGTGGCGGGTTCCCGCGAGGGCCTCGTCGCCGTCCTGGAGCCGGCCCTGGTCGAGCAGCAGCCGGTGGCCCGCGAGCACGGCCTCACCGGCTCCGGGGCGCGGCAGCACGTGGGGGGACTCGGCGGGGTCGGTGGCGTGAGCCCCGCCCCAGGCGCCGAGCCGGTCCATCTCACGGCGTACGGCCCGTACGTCCGGCAGCGCCAAACGCACGTCCAGGGCGTCGGCCAGCATGTGCAGTACCCGCGCGTCGTCGGGGGCGAGCGTGCGTGTCATCTGGTCGGGCTTGAGCGCCGCCTCGAACATCCGGGCCCTGCCCTCCCAGTTGAGGAAGGTGCCGGGCTTCTCCGCGACGGCGGCGACCGGGAGGACGACGTCCGCGCGGTCGGTCACCTCGCTGGGCCGGAGCTCCAGGGAGACGATGAAACCGGCCTGGTCGAGGGCTTCACGCGCGCGTACCGGGTCGGGAAGGTCCGCGACCTCGACGCCCGCGACGAGCAGCGCGGCCAGTTCACCGGTGGCCGCGGCCTCGATGATCTGGCCGGTGTCGCGCCCGTAACGGCTCGGCAGTTCGGCCACGCCCCAGACCGCCGCCACCTCGTCCCGAGCACGCGGGTCGGTGGCCGGGCGGCCGCCGGGCAGCAGCGCGGGCAGCGCGCCCGCCTCGACGGCGCCGCGCTCACCGGACCGGCGCGGGATCCACACCAGGGAGGCACCGGTCGCGGTGGCGGCCCGTACGGCGGCGGTGTACGCGCCGGGCACGGCGGCCAGCCGCTCCCCGACGACGATCACGGCGCCCTCGGCGCGCATCGCCCCGGCCGCGGCGTTCCCGTCGCCGCCGAGTCCGGTGCGGCCCGCCATCGCGTCGAGCCATTCCGGCTCGGTGCCCGGCGCGGCGGGAAGCAGCGTGCCGCCCGCCTTCGTCAGGCCCCGGGTGGCGTGCGTCGCGACGGCGAAGGTGCGCTGGCCGTGCTTGCGGTGGGCCTTGCGCAGCCGCAGGAAGACGCCGGGGGCCTCCTCCTCGGACTCGATGCCGACGAGCAGCACGGCGGGCGCCTTCTCCAGCGCCGCGTACGTGACGCCCGTACCGTCGAGATCCCGTCCGCGCCCGGCGACCCGCGACGCCAGGAAGTCGGCCTCCTCGCCGCTGTGCACGCGCGCGCGGAAGTCGATGTCGTTGGTGTCCAGGGCGATACGGGCGAACTTGGCGTACGCGTACGCGTCCTCGACGGTGAGCCGGCCGCCGGTCAGGACACCGGCCCGTCCGCGCGCCGCCGAGAGCCCCCGGGCCGCCGCTTCGAGCGCCTCGGGCCAGCTCGCCGGCTCCAGTACGCCCGCTTCGTTCCGTACGAGCGGAGTGGTGAGCCGGTCGGGCCGCTGCGCGTAACGGAAGCCGAAGCGCCCCTTGTCGCAGATCCACTCCTCGTTGACCTCGGGGTCGTCGGCCGCCATGCGCCGCATGACCTTGCCGCGCCGGTGGTCGGTCCGGGTCGCACAACCACCCGCGCAGTGCTCGCAGACGGACGGCGACGACACCAGGTCGAAGGGGCGCGACCGGAAGCGGTACGCCGCCGACGTCAGCGCGCCCACCGGGCAGATCTGGATGGTGTTCCCTGAGAAGTACGACTGGAAGGGGTCGCCCTCGCCGGTGCCGACCTGCTGGAGCGCGCCGCGCTCGATCAGCTCGATCATCGGGTCGCCCGCGATCTGGTTGGAGAAGCGGGTGCAGCGCGCGCACAACACACACCGCTCGCGGTCCAGCAGCACCTGCGTGGAGATCGGGACGGGCTTCTCGTACGTCCGCTTCTTCCCGTCGAAGCGGGAGTCGGCGTCGCCGTGGGACATGGCCTGGTTCTGCAGCGGGCACTCGCCGCCCTTGTCGCAGACCGGGCAGTCCAGCGGGTGGTTGATCAGCAGCAGTTCCATCACTCCGCGCTGCGCCTTGTCGGCGACCGGCGAGGTGAGCTGGGACTTGACGACCATGCCGTCGGTGCAGGTGATCGTGCACGACGCCATGGGCTTGCGCTGGCCCTCGACCTCGACGATGCACTGGCGACAGGCGCCGGCCGGATCGAGGAGCGGGTGGTCGCAGAAGCGCGGGATCTCGATGCCCAGCAGCTCGGCGGCCCGGATGACCAGCGTCCCCTTGGGGACGGAGATCTCGATGCCGTCGATCGTGAGCGAGACGAGATCCTCGGGCGGGACCGCCGCCTCGCCGCCTCCGGAGGGAGCACTTGTCGTGACGGTCATGCGTTCACCTCCGTGGTGTGGGCGGGCTTGTCGGCCCAGACGGTCGACTTGGCCGGGTCGAAGGGGCAGCCCCTGCCGGTGATGTGCTGCTCGTACTCCGCCCGGAAGTACTTGAGCGAGGAGAAGATCGGGGACGCGGCGCCGTCGCCGAGCGCGCAGAACGACTTGCCGTTGATGTTGTCGGCGATGTCGTTGAGCTTGTCGAGGTCGCTCATCCGGCCCTTGCCCGCCTCGATGTCACGCAGCAGCTGTACGAGCCAGTACGTCCCTTCGCGGCATGGCGTGCACTTGCCGCACGACTCGTGGGCGTAGAACTCGGTCCACCGGGTGACGGCCCGCACCACGCACGTCGTCTCGTCGAAACACTGGAGCGCCTTGGTGCCGAGCATCGAGCCGGCCGCCCCGACGCCCTCGTAGTCCAGAGGTACGTCGAGATGCTCGTCGGTGAACATCGGGGTGGACGAGCCGCCGGGCGTCCAGAACTTCAGCCGGTGTCCGGCGCGGATGCCGCCGCTCATGTCGAGCAGCTGGCGCAGCGTGATGCCGAGCGGGGCCTCGTACTGGCCGGGGTTGGTGACGTGGCCGCTCAGCGAGTACAGCGTGAAGCCCGGGGACTTCTCGCTGCCCATCGAACGGAACCAGTCCTTGCCCTTGTTCAGGATCGCGGGAACGGACGCGATGGACTCGACGTTGTTCACAACAGTCGGACACGCGTAAAGACCCGCGACGGCAGGGAAGGGGGGACGGAGCCGGGGCTGGCCGCGCCGGCCTTCGAGCGAGTCGAGCAGCGCGGTCTCCTCACCGCAGATGTACGCGCCCGCACCCGCGTGCACGGTGAGTTCGAGGTCGAGACCGCTGCCCAGGATGTTCTCGCCGAGGTAGCCCGCCGCGTATGCCTCACGCACGGCCTCGTGCAGCCTGCGCAGTACGGGGACGACTTCGCCGCGCAGGTAGATGAAGGCGTGGTTCGACCGGATCGCGTAGCAGGCGATCACGATGCCCTCGATGAGGGAATGCGGGTTGGCGAAGAGGAGGGGGATGTCCTTGCAGGTCCCGGGCTCCGACTCGTCGGCGTTGACCACCAGATAGTGCGGCTTGCCGTCGCCCTGCGGGATGAACTGCCACTTCATTCCGGTGGGGAAGCCGGCGCCGCCGCGGCCGCGCAGACCGGAGTCCTTGACGTACGCGATGAGGTCGTCCGGCGACATGGCGAGGGCCTTGCGCAGGCCTTCGTATCCCTCGTACCGCCGGTAGGTGTCCAGGGTCCAGGACTCGGGCTCGTCCCAGAACGCCGACAGGACGGGCGAGAGCAGCTTTTCAGGGCTGGTCTCGTTGATCTCGGCTGCCACGGTCATCACTCCCCCTCCTCGGCTGCCGGTCCGGCCGGGTGAGCGGGGTCGGACGCCGAGGTCTGCTGCGGAGCGTCGTGCGAGCTGAGGTGCTCGGACGGCGAAGGATCGTGCGGCGGACCGTCGTGCGGGGTCTCCGCGCGCGGGTGGACCACACGGTGCTGCGGGGCCTCGCCCTTGGCGAGTTTGAGACCGATGAGCGAGGCGGGACCGGCGCCACCGGTCGCCTGGACGGCGCCGGGGCGCTCGTCGGGGAAGCCGGCCAGGATGCGGGCGGTCTCCTTGTACGTGCACAGGGGCGCGCCGCGGGTGGGCTGCACGGGCCGCCCTGCCCGCAGGTCATCGACGAGGCGCTTGGCGGATTCGGGCGTCTGGTCGTCGAAGAACTCCCAGTTGACCATCACCACGGGCGCGAAGTCGCAGGCCGCGTTGCACTCGATGTGTTCGAGGGTGACCTTGCCGTCCTCGGTCGTCTCGTTGTTGCCGACGCCGAGGTGCTGCTTCAGCTCGTCGAAGATGGCGTCGCCGCCCATCACCGCGCACAGCGTGTTGGTGCAGACGCCCACCTGGTAGTCGCCGCTCGGCTTGCGCCGGTACATCGAGTAGAAGGTGGAGACCGCGGTGACCTCGGCGGTGGTCAGGCCCAGCGTCTCGGCGCAGAAGCGGACGCCGGTGCGGGTGACGTGGCCCTCCTCGGACTGTACGAGGTGCAGCAGCGGCAGCAGGGCGGAACGGCTGTCGGGGTAGCGGGCGATCACCTCCTTGGCGTCCGCGTCGAGCCGGGCGCGTACGTCGGCCGGGTAGTCGGGAGCGGGGAGCTGCGGCATCCCCAGACTCACCTCTTGATTTGCTGGTGTGGCAGTCACCGGTCGACGCCTCCCATCACGGGGTCGATGGACGCGACGGCGACGATGACGTCGGCGACCTGGCCGCCCTCGCACATCGCCGCCATGGCCTGCAGGTTGGTGAAGGACGGGTCGCGGAAGTGGACCCGGTAGGGGCGGGTGCCGCCGTCGGAGACGATGTGTACGCCGAGTTCGCCCTTGGGCGACTCGACCGCGGTGTACGCCTGGCCGGCCGGGACCCGGAAGCCCTCGGTCACCAGCTTGAAGTGGTGGATCAGGGCCTCCATGGAGGTGCCCATGATCTTCTTGATGTGGTCGAGCGAGTTGCCGAGGCCGTCGGGCCCGAGCGCGAGCTGCGCGGGCCAGGCGATCTTCTTGTCGGCGACCATCACCGGACCCGGCTCCCTGAGCCGGTCCAGGCACTGCTCGACGACCCGCAGCGACTGGCGCATCTCCTCGAGCCGGATCAGGAAGCGGCCGTAGGAGTCGCAGGTGTCGGCGGTCGGCACGTCGAAGTCGTACGTGTCGTAACCGCAGTAGGGATCGGTCTTGCGCAGGTCGTGCGGCAGGCCCGCCGAGCGCAGGATCGGGCCCGTCGCGCCGAGCGCCATGCAGCCGGTGAGGTCGAGGTATCCGACGTCCTGCATGCGGGCCTTGAAGATCGGGTTGCCGGTGGCGAGCTTGTCGTACTCCGGCAGGTTCTTCTTCATGGTCTTCACAAGCTCGCGCAGCTGGTCCATCGCGCCCGGGGGCAGGTCCTGGGCCAGGCCGCCGGGGCGGATGAACGCGTGGTTCATGCGCAGGCCGGTGATGAGCTCGAAGGCATCGAGAATCAGTTCACGATCGCGGAATCCGTAGATCATGATCGTCGTCGCGCCCAGCTCCATGCCGCCGGTGGCGATGCACACCAGGTGCGAGGAGAGCCGGTTGAGCTCCATCAGCATCACGCGGATGATGCTCGCCCGGTCCGGGATCTGCTCCTCGACGCCGAGCAGCTTCTCGACGCCCAGGCAGTACGCCGTCTCGTTGAAGAACGGCGTCAGGTAGTCCATGCGCGTGACGAAGGTCGTGCCCTGCGTCCAGTTCCGGTACTCGATGTTCTTCTCGATGCCGGTGTGCAGGTAGCCGATGCCGCAGCGGGCCTCGGTGACCGTCTCGCCGTCGATTTCGAGGATGAGCCGGAGCACACCGTGGGTCGACGGATGCTGCGGACCCATGTTGACGACGATGCGCTCGTCGTCGGCCTTGGTCGCGGCCTGGACGACCTCGTCCCAGTCGCCGCCGGTGACTGTATATACGGGACCTTCGGTGGTCTCGCGTGCTGATGCGGGTGGGGTGGTCACGAGTACGACCTCCGCTGGTCCGGAGCCGGGATCTGGGCGCCCTTGTACTCGACGGGGATGCCGCCGAGGGGGTAGTCCTTGCGCTGCGGGAAGCCCTGCCAGTCGTCCGGCATCATGATCCGGGTGAGGGCGGGGTGCCCGTCGAAGACGAGGCCGAAGAAGTCGTACGTCTCGCGCTCGTGCCAGTCGTTGGTCGGGTACACCGCGACCAGCGAGGGGACGTGCGGATCACTGTCCGGCGCGCTCACTTCGAGCCGGATCAGCCGGCCGTGGGTGATCGAGCGCAGGTGGAAGACGGCGTGCAGCTCGCGGCCCTTGTCCTCCAGGTAGTGGACGCCGCTGACACCCGTGCAGAGCTCGAAGCGCAGGGCCGGGTCGTCGCGGAGGGTCTTCGCCACCTGCAGCAGGTGCTCGCGCGCGATGTGGAAAGTGATCTCGCCGCGGTCGACAACGGTCTTCTCGATGGCGTTGGCCGGGAGGAGGTTCTGCTCCTCCAGGGCGCCTTCGAGCTCGTCCGCGACCTCGTCGAACCAGCCGCCGTACGGTCGCGTGCTGGCGCCGGGCAGCATGACGGTGCGCACGAGGCCGCCGTAGCCGCTCGTGTCGCCGCCGTTCCTCGCGCCGAACATGCCCTTGCGTACGCCGATGACCTCGCCGGTGTCGTCGCGCTGGGCGGGGACGCCGTTGTTCTCGGGGACGCCGTTGTTCTGCTCGCTCACCGCAGCAGCCCCTTCATCTCAATGGTGGGGAGCGCCTTGAGGGCCGCTTCCTCCGCCTCGCGGGCCGCTTCTTCCTGGTTCACCCCGAGCTTGGAGTTCTGAATCTTGTGGTGGAGCTTCAGAATCGCGTCGATCAGCATCTCGGGGCGGGGCGGGCAACCGGGCAAATAGATGTCAACAGGAACAATATGATCAACACCCTGCACAATTGCGTAATTGTTGAACATTCCGCCTGAAGAGGCACAAACACCCATGGAGATAACCCACTTGGGGTTCGGCATCTGGTCATAGACCTGCCGCAGCACCGGTGCCATCTTCTGGCTGACCCGGCCCGCCACGATCATGAGGTCGGCCTGCCGCGGCGAACCGCGGAAGACCTCCATGCCGAAGCGGGCGAGGTCGTAACGGCCGGCGCCCGTCGTCATCATCTCGATGGCGCAGCAGGCGAGGCCGAAGGTCGCGGGGAAGACGGAGGACTTCCGCACCCAGCCCGCGGCCTGTTCGACGGTGGTCAGCAGAAAGCCGCTGGGCAGCTTCTCTTCGAGTCCCATTGGTGACCCCTCAGCCCCTCAGTCCCATTCCAGGCCGCCGCGCCGCCACACGTACGCGTAGGCAACGAAGACGGTGAGCACGAAGAGCAGCATCTCGACGAGCCCGAAAAGCCCCAGGGCGTCAAAGGAGACGGCCCAGGGATAGAGGAAGACGATCTCGATGTCGAAGACGATGAAGAGCATCGCCGTCAGGTAGTACTTGATGGGGAAGCGGCCGCCACCGGCGGGTGTGGGCGTCGGTTCGATGCCGCACTCGTACGCTTCAAGCTTTGCCCGGTTGTAGCGCTTTGGGCCGATAAGCGTGGCCATGACCACGGAGAAGATCGCAAACCCTGCCCCGAGGGCGCCGAGCACGAGGATGGGCGCGTAGGCATTCACGCTCCTCGCTCCTTCCAGTCGTCCTTGACCGTTGGACCGCACCCGGGCCTGCATTTCCCGCACCGCCTCCACGGCCCTCGCCACGCGAAGATCATGTATATGTGAGGCAGTTCACAAGCCCGGCTGCTTCGCATCCTATGCCTGCCGGTCTGTGATCTGCGACACGGGTCGCGACAACGTCTTTGTGATCTCCACCACCCGACGAACGATCACCAAGCCGGGTGAGCAGTGATCTTCATACGCGAAGTGCACGAGTGGCTACCAGATGTGACAAGCGGCGGTGTTACCGCTGGTCGCAGAGGGTGTGCGCTAGCAAGCGTTGGCCCGTACAGGCAAATTCGCAATGGACGGCCGGAGAGTGGTAACGGAATGCGGCCTCATCACTCCGGGGGAGCCGCGAGGACGAATGTGGACGCGTGCGCGCGTTCACGAGCGGAAGAGGCCTCGAAGGGTTGTCAATCTGTGACCTGCGCCACTCGCGCCAGGCCCCGACAAAAGCGGGCTTGGCCAACGGTGTGAACGGATGGTAGGCGCCGGGCAATTGGGGCGTAATGCGGAAAGCCCATGATCACAGGCATGATCACGCATGCCCGTATTGCCCGTTACGGCGTCAATAAAGCCCGGCGGACGCCGGATTCGGGCCGTCCGGGCGCAACTGTGGCGCAGCACACCTTTCTTGAAGGGAACCGCGAAGGCCTGATAGCGGTTAGTCCCATGTCCCTCACCGCTCACATACCCAGCCACCGGAAGCCCCGTCGTAGCGCCTCCAAGGTCGCGCTCCGTGCCGGAGTTGCCGGTGGCGTCCTCAGCACCATCGCGGTGGCCGGTGCTGCCGGGCCGGCGAATGCCGAGCCGGTGACTGCCACCATCGAAATGCCCACACTCACCGCGGACCTGGCGAACACCGTCGCCGTCTCGGCCGAGACCACCCAGCAGGTCGCGCACGCCTACGACCTCCAGGCCCAGCAGGACGAAGCCGCCGCGAAGGCCGCGAAGGCCGCGAAGAAGGACAAGGCGGAGGCCGAACGCAAGGCCGAGGCCAAGAGGAAGGCCGAAGAGGCCGCCAAGAAGAAGGCCGCTGAGGAAGCGGCCGAGAAGGCCGAGCAGCAGGAGCGTGCCTCGCGCACCGCCGAGCGCACGACGCTCAGCGCCTCCGCCTCCGTCGGCTCCTCGTCGGCCTCCACCGGCACCGGCAACGCCGCCACCGTCGTCTCCTTCCTCAAGGCGCAGCTCGGCGACGCGTACGTCATGGGCGCCTCCGGCCCCAACGCCTGGGACTGCTCCAGCCTCGTCCAGGCCGCGTACCGCACGGTGGGCGTCGACCTCCCGCGCGTCTCGCAGGACCAGTCGGTGGCCGGTACCCAGGTGGGCACGTCCAACCTCCAGGTCGGCGACATCCTCTACTGGGGCGGCGCCGGTTCCGCGTACCACGTCGGCGTCTACATCGGTGACGGCCAGTACCTCGACGCCGCCAACCCGAGCAAGGGTGTCGTCATTCAGGACCTTTCGGGCTACCCGGCGAGCGGCGCGGTCCGCGTGCTCTGAGGGACTCTTCCGTACGACGCAGGGCCGTCTTTCCCGGATGCGGGAACGGCGGCCCTGTGGCGTGCGTTCGGTTGTTCCCGCTCGCCTCGTGAGTCGTCGGCCCCACGCCTGACAAATGTCATGTGTTCCCGTGCACGAGATCGTCCCGTGGGGTGAGGCCTGCCGCCGCGGGCGCGATGAGGATGGGGTCATCGCGTGCGCCCGGTACGCGAGTTGGCCCCACGGGAGTGACCATGAGCCCCGCCCACCCGGACAACCGC
Organism: Streptomyces sp. NPDC055287; assembly: GCF_053646035.1. Classification (NCBI taxonomy): domain Bacteria; kingdom Bacillati; phylum Actinomycetota; class Actinomycetes; order Kitasatosporales; family Streptomycetaceae; genus Streptomyces; species Streptomyces sp. NPDC055287. Next base: position 221,829 of record NZ_JBSHNE010000009.1, read on the forward strand.
CGTCCGCGACGCCCGAGAATCCGCCTGGCCGCCGTGGCGTCGGCCGCCGTTCTGTCGCTCGCGGCCGGCGTCGTCCCGACGCAGGCCGCCGCCGCCGAGCACCTGACAGCCGCCTCCGCCGCGCCCTTCGCCGAGGCCGGCCACCGCCTCGACCGAGGGGCTCTCCGCGACTCCCTCGCGGCCATCCACCAGGCCGGTATGTACGGGGCCTATTCATCGGTCCGCGACGGCTCCGAGCAGTGGCGGGGCGCCACCGGATTAGCCGATGTGGACACCGGGCGCCGGATGCGGCCCGAATTCGAGCACCGGATCGGCAGCATCACCAAGACCTTCACCGCGGTGGCCGTCCTCCAAGAGGTCCGCAAGGGCCGCATCGGGCTGGACACACCGATAGGCCGCCATCTGCCCGAGCTGGTGCCCGGCGAGCGCGGCAGGCAGGTGACGGTGCGCATGCTGCTCAACCACACCAGCGGTATAGCCGACTACGTACTCCCGGCCTTCCCCGGCGTCGTCGAGAACCCCGGCAAGGTGCTCGACGAAAATCGCTTCCGCCACCTGGACCCCGAGCACCTCGCCCGCCTCGGACTCGCGGCGCCGCCGGTCGCCGAGCGCGGCAAGCACGCGTACTCGAACACCAACTACGTCCTCGCCGGGCTGCTGCTCCAGAAGGTCACGGGCCAGGACGCGGAAACGTACATCACCCGCAATGTCATCCGTAAGGCCGGGCTGCGGCACACCTACTTCCCCCGCTCGCCCCACATCTCCGGGCCGCACGCCAAGATGTACGAGTCGATGTTCGGTCTCATCGAGCCCGCCCGCGACTTCAGCGTCTACGACATGTCCTGGGCCGGTACGGCCGGCGCGATGGTGTCGACGATGCGGGACCTCAACGACTTCTACCGGCAGCTGCTCGGCGGCAAGCTGCTCGGCCCCGCCGAACTGCGCGCCATGAAGACCACCGTCCCGGCCTACGAGCCGGCACCGGGCGAGGAGGTCGCGATGCGTTACGGCCTCGGCCTCTACACCCTGCGCATGCCCGACGGCGGCTGGTACTGGGGCCACGACGGCGGAGTCTTCGGAGCCGGAAGCTGGGCGCTGTCCACCGAGGACGGCCGCCGGCAGGTCGCGATCGGCTACAACCTCATGAAGTACCAGCGGTTCGAGGAGGACGGCAGGCCGAAGCCGGACCCGATTGGGGACGCGCTGTTCCAGTACGTCGCCGGAGCGCTCGACGATGCCCCCGCCAAGCTCTCGGCCCCCTTCCGCCGGCAGGCGCCCGGTTCAGTGCCCCCGCTCAGTTCCCTGACGACTCCCGGGCCACTGGGCTGAGCGTCAGCGCGCCGGTCGGAGTTTGTACGTACGGACGGTGTCCCGCAGACGCTCGGCCCTGCCGCGCACGACATGGCCCGGGAGGCGGCCGTCGTCCGGGCGCTCGTAGGGCTCACTGCGGCAGATCCGGCACAGGCCGCCGGGCAGGGATTCCGGCGTGCCGGGGGCGTGGCAGTCGGTGCACTCCATGACGTACCGGCCCTGCACGGGGGCCGGAGGCTCCGGCGGCAGGCGGCTGATCAGCCGGTTCTGTACGAAGCCGAAGGGGTGCCGGACGGGGTCGGGCAGCATCGAGGCGACGGCCCGCACGAGCTGTGCCTCGGTCGCGCCGCGCCGGAACCAGTCCCCGGCCAGGCCCGCCAGTACCGCGCATTCGGCTGCTGACAGCGCGAGTCGGGGGTGCTGGTGAGCCAGCCGCGCGAGCGCGTCGTGACCGCGCGCCTCCGGCTCCTGTTCCGGCGCGGGGGCGGCCATCCCCGACTGCGGGACGTCGCCCCCGAGGAACGCTGCCCACCAGGCGTCGGGCCGGGCGGTACGCGTGAAGAACGTCCGGTACACCCACCGAGCCCCCTCGGCGTCCTGCACGTCCCGGCGTACGCGCCGCAGGTGCCCGGCCTCGGAGAGCCTGCGCAGTACGGTGCCGACGGCGCACTGGCCGAAGTCGTCCAGTTCCCTGGCCAGCGCTTTGATGGAGATGTCGGCGCCGTCGGGGAGCCGGTCGATGTAGCCGGCGATCGCGGCTTCCCTCTTGGGCAGATGTGCGAAATCCCCTGCGCGGCGCGGTTCTTGGTCGGGCGCGGACCGCTTTCCGAATCCGGGCTTGGCCATCGGATGGGCGGGCGCGTGCAGGGCACGGCTAAGCTGCTGAACAGCCATGAGATCGCTCGATTCGATCTAGTTGGTCAGACCCCCGTGCGGTGTTCCACCACCGCATGGGGGTCGTTTCATTGTGGCGCACGCTACACGGCGGCAGCGGTGCGTCGCGACACGATCACGAAAAGTAATCCCCGCTGGTACGCCGACGCGCTGGGCGGCCGGAAGCGGGGGTGGGTGGGAAGAATTCCCACCCACCATTCCCAGCAAAAGGGTCTCGGCCCTCGTTCCCCGAAGCTCAAGCGCCGCCCCGCATTGCCGTCTCCGATCGGCCGCGAGACCCCGGCATCCGTGCTTGACGACCCGCGTACAGCGATCAATAATTTGCGCGGAAGATCAACTTTGTGCGACCAGTGGTCACTTCCACTCATCAACAGTGCTCTGTCGGGGGAGAGTTCGCTGCCGCCTCGGCATGTCACGACCCGTGAGCCACGCTCCGGGCCCGTCGGACTCCGCCGAAGTGCCCTTTCCTTTGCTGGAGCGCCGGCGCCGCGATTCAGCGTGCGCCTGAGCCGCCACGGTCATCACGCACCACCGCATCCCCATGGAGGAGAAATGAACATCGGACGCAAGGTCACGGCCGGGGCTGTCTCCGTAGCCGCACTCACTCTCGGGCTCATAGGGGCCTCGCCCGCAGTCGCGACCGGCCAGGGTTCCTGCGACGCGACGATTGATGCCTGCCTGTACTACAACTCGAACTTTTCCGGCCCCAAGTTCGGCGAGAGCCGGGGCAGCACGAGATACCCGCACAACTACACCGGAACCTTCAGCAACGGATACGCCGTCAAGAACAACGCCGCATCCGTGAACAACCTCAACTACAACTACGACGTGCGCGTTTACTTCAACTCGAACCTCGGCGGCCCCAGCCAGCTCATCAAGCGCAACACCGGCGCGAATCTGAACGCGACCCTGAAGAACAACAACGCCTCGCAGTGCTTCAACACCTTCAACGTGTGCCCCGTCAACTAGGGCCCCACGCCTGCTGACCGATAGCGGTACCTCCACGAAGACAACCGTGCGGGTACCGCTATCTTTGCGTGCACCAAAGAAAGAAGCCAGTTATGTTTCCGGCAAAACGGACCCCTCAAGCGATCACCGCCACCCTTGCGCTCGCGGGTGGCGTTCTCACTGGATGCACCTCGTCAGCCGGCGAACCGGCGCCGCGTGCGGCGGAATCGCCTCCAGCCGTGAGCGAAACGCCGAAGATCGACAACATAGGCAAACAGCGCCTGCCGGTCGAGACGTACCTGATGAGCCCGGACGAGAACGACCGTATCGAACGCGCGCGGTCCGCCCTGATCGAGTCGTGCATGAAGCGGTTCGGCCTCGAATTCAGCCCGAATACGCCCGACTACAAGCAAATGGCGGGCCAGACGAACAACCGCTACGGGCCGACCGACCCCAAAGCCGCGTCTTCACGGGGCTTTCACCCGGCCAAGCCCCCGAAGGCTACGAGCGACGAAGCGGCCTCGCGAAAGCCCTTGTCGCCGGACGTGCGGACCGTACTGGGAATCGACGACGAACCGCCGAATGCGAAAACCCCGTCCGCCGAGCGCGCATACAAGGGAAAGCGGATTCCGCAGGGTGGCTGCGCCGGCGAGACGGACCGGAAGCTCACCGAGGGCGGCGGCATCATCCAGGACGCCGAGGTGGCGATCGACATCAATTTCAAGAACTTCGAGCAGTCCACGACCGACGCCAGGGTGAAGAAGGCTTTCGCCGAATGGTCGCGGTGCATGAAGAAGAAGGGGTTCTCCTACGCGACACCGCTGGAGACGATCAACGACCCCCGCTGGAAAACTGAAAACGCGTCAGACCTGGAAATAGCCACCGCTACCGCCGAAGTCGCATGCAAGAAGCAGCACAACACCGTCGGCGTATGGCTCGCGGTCGAGAAGGCCTACGAGGAGAAGGACATCAAGACGCACGCGCGGGAATTGAAGGCGGTGCGAAAAGGAATTGACGTCACCTTCGAGAACGCCGCGTCCGTAGTGAGCCCGTGACGCAAGACGGAAGGCGAATGCCGGAGTCAGGGGCGCCCCCGCTGCCGCGAGCCGCGCACCGGGCCGCCCCGGCCGGGCGTCCTGCCCGGCCGGGATCCCGGTGGATCAGGAGTTGGGCGCGACCTTGGCCAGGCCGTTGATGATGCGGTCCATCGCGTCGCCGCCCGTCGGGTCGGTGAGGTTGGCCAACATCTTCAGGGTGAACTTCATCAGCACCGGGTGCGTGAGGCCGCGCTGGGTGGCGATCTTCATGACCTTCGGGTTGCCGATGAGCTTCACGAAGGCGCGGCCCATCGTGTAGTAGCCGCCGTACGTCTCCTTGAGGACCTTCGGGTAGGCGTGCAGCGCCAGTTCGCGCTGGGCGGGGGTCGCGCGGGCGCTCGCCTGGACGATGACGTCGGCGGCGATCTGGCCCGACTCCATGGCGTACGCGATGCCCTCGCCGTTGAACGGGTTCACCATGCCGCCCGCGTCACCGACCAGCAGCAGGCCCTTGGTGTAGTGCGGCTGGCGGTTGAAGGCCATCGGCAGCGCGGCACCGCGGATCGGCATGGTCATGTTCTCCGGGGTGTAGCCCCAGTCCTCGGGCATGGACGCGCACCACGCCTTCAGGACCTCGCGCCAGTCCAGCTCCCGGAACGCCTTGGAGGAGTTCAGGATGCCGAGGCCGACGTTCGACGTACCGTCGCCCATGCCGAAGATCCAGCCGTAACCGGGCAGGAGCCGGTCCTGCGGGCCGCGGCGGTCCCACAGCTCCAGCCAGGACTCCAGGTAGTCGTCGTCGTGGCGCGGAGAGGTGAAGTAGGTACGGACCGCGACGCCCATCGGCCGGTCCTCGCGGCGGTGCAGGCCCATGGCGAGGGAGAGGCGGGTGGAGTTGCCGTCGGCCGCGACGACCAGCGGGGCGTGGAAGGTGACCGGGGTCTTCTCCTCGCCGAGCTTGGCGTTGACACCGGTGATCCGGCCGGTACGGGGGTCGACGACCGGCTCGCCCACGTTGCATCGCTCGTACAGGCGCGCACCGGCCTTCTGGGCCTGGCGGGCGAGCTGCTCGTCGAAGTCGTCGCGCTTGCGGACGAGTCCGTAGTCGGGGTACGACGCCAGTTCCGGCCAGTCGAGCTGGAGGCGGACGCCGCCGCCGATGATCCGCAGACCCTTGTTGCGCAGCCAGCCGGCCTCTTCGGAGATGTCGATGCCCATGGAGACCAGCTGCTTGGTGGCGCGCGGGGTCAGGCCGTCACCGCAGACCTTCTCGCGCGGGAACGCGGTCTTCTCCAGCAGCAGGACGTCGAGTCCTGCCTTCGCCAGGTAGTAGGCGGTGGTGGAGCCGGCGGGTCCGGCCCCGACGACGATCACATCTGCGGTGTGCTCGGAGAGGGGCTCGGTCACGGCTGGATCTCCCGTAAGACTCGACATCGCGTGCCCCGGGGGCACAGGTCAGGGGCAGTCTATTGGGGGGTGCGGACCGCCCTTCGGAAGGGTGGGCGTGGAGTGTACGCGAGCCGCCGGCGGCAGGCGCACCCGCTGCCGTTGGGGTTGCGCCTGCCGCCGGGTCAGCCGAGGGTCCAGGTGGCGAGGGCGGCGTCGAAGGTCCTGCGGGAGTACTCCCAGTCCCGGTCCCTGCTCCTGGTGTAGATCGAGTAGTCGGTGCCGTTCGGCGCGATGTAGCCCTGGTCGATGGCGTGGAGCGTCTCGCCCGTCTGCTTGTCCGTGAAGGTGTACTCCCAGATCGCGCCCGGGCGGCCCTGGAAGGTGTTGTGTTCCAGCCGCAGCCGGCGGAAGTCCTTCTGGTTCGCCCTGGCCTTCTTCTCGATGGTGAGGAAGTTCTCGTACGAGGAGGCGTACGGCGGGTTCGGGACGACGCCGATGAGCAGGTGCTCCATGCCGGTGGAGCCGGAGTACGTGATCTGGCCGGCGGCCTCGTCCGTGCGGGACCAGAGCTCGGGTACGGCGAGGGAGAAGCCCGCGGGGTCCGTCACCGTGCGGAAGCCTGCCGGGGCCTCCGGGGTTTTGGGGGTCTTGGGCGGTTCGGGCGCCTCGGTGGTCTCCGGGGCCTCGGAGACTTCGCGGGCTTCGGGATCGGCGCCGGTGGGCGCGGGAGAGCCGGGGGCCGGCGTGGTGGCCCCTTGCGTCGGGCGGTCGCTCGTGGCCACGACGGGCTTGTCGTCCTGCGACCGGGGCGGCACGGTGCCGCCGCCGTCGTCGCTGAGGAGCAGGGCACCGGCGGTCGCGCCGCCGCCGATGACGAACGCGGCGGCGAGCGTCGCCGTCCAGACGGCGGCGGGGCTCCGGCGCGGGCGCGGCGGGGCGGGTGCGGGGACGGGGACGGGTGCCACCGGGAGTGGTGGGGCGGGAGCGGCTGTCGCCGTCTCCATCGCCTCCAGGGGTACGGGTGGGACGTACTGCGGCTGCGGTCGTTCGCGTCCGCATCTCAGGCAGTAGCGGGCGTCGTCGGAGACCTCGGTCCCGCAGTGCGGGCAGTGCAGCGGCATGGCCCCATCTTGCCCGCCGCGCGGCCATCGTCAACCGGCTTCCCGGGAGCGGGCGTTGCGACGGGCCCAGCCCGAGCAGGGCCACGCGTACGGCACCGCGCGCCGCGGCACAGTTCCGGTTCGGTCAGAACACCGACAGGCCCGTCAGGGTGGTGAAGCGGTCCAGGGCCGCTACTCCCGCCACCGAGTTGCCCCGTTCGTCCAGGCCCGGGCTCCATACGCACAGCGTGCACCGCCCCGGTACGACCGCGACGATTCCGCCGCCCACCCCGCTCTTGCCCGGCAGACCGACCCGGTGGGCGAATTCGCCGGCCGCGTCGTACGTCCCGCAGGTGAGCATCACGGCGTTGACTTGCTTGGCCTCGCTGCGCGTCAGCAGGCGCGAGCCGTCCGCACGCAGTCCGTGGCGGGCCAGGAAGCGGGACGCCAGGGCCAGGTCCGCGCAGCTCATCTCGATCGCGCACTGCCAGAAGTAGTGGTCGAGAAGGGTGGGGACGGGGTTGGTGATGTTGCCGTACGACGCCATGAAGTGGGCCAGGGCGGCGTTGCGGTCGCCGTGCGCGGACTCCGACTCCGCGACCTGCGGGTCGAAGGCCAGGTCGGGGTTGCCGCTCTCCTGGCGGAGGAAGTCCAGGAGTTCGCTGCTCGCGTCGCCCGTCAGGGTCTGGAGGCGGTCGGTGACGACGAGCGCACCGGCGTTGATGAAGGGGTTGCGCGGGATCCCGTTCTCGTACTCCAGCTGGACCAGGGAGTTGAACGGGTTGCCGGAGGGCTCGCGGCCCACGTGGTCCCACAGGCCGTCGCCGCCCGTCGCCAGGACCAGCGCGAGCGTGAAGACCTTGGTGATCGACTGGGTGGAGAAGGGGCGCTGCCAGTCCCCGACTCCGTACACCGTGCCGTCGACATCAGCGATGGCCATGCCGAAACGGCGCGGGTCGACAGCGGCGAGCGCCGGGATGTACTCGGCGGGCCTGCCGCTGCCGACCTGCGGTGCCATGTCCTCAGCGATCCGCTCCAGAACCGCCTGGTAGTTCATGTGAGGCTCTACTGCGGCTTGGTGCCGCGGTGCAGGGCCACGACCCCGCCCGTGAGGTTGCGCCACGCGACCCTCGACCAGCCGGCCTTCTGGAGCCGGGCCGCCAGCGCCGACTGGTCCGGCCACTCGCGGATGGACTCGGCGAGGTAGACGTACGCGTCGGGGTTGGACGACACGGCTGTCGCCACCGGCGGCAGCGCGCGCATCAGGTACTCCATGTACACGGTGCGGAACGGCGCCCACGTCGGGTGGGAGAACTCGCAGATCACGACGCGCCCGCCCGGCTTGGTCACCCGGTACAGCTCGCGCAGCGCGGCGTCGGTGTCCTGGATGTTGCGCAGGCCGAAGGAGATCGTGACGGCGTCGAAGGTGTCGTCCTTGAACGGCAGCTTCGTCCCGTCGCCGGCGGTGAAGGGCATCCAGGGGTGGCGCGCCTTGCCCACGCGCAGCATGCCGATCGAGAAGTCGCACGGCACGACGTACGCGCCGGCCTCCGCGAACGGCTGCGAGGAGGTGGCGGTGCCGGCGGCCAGGTCCAGGATCTTCTGGGCCGGGCGGGCGTCCACCGCCCTGGCGACCTCCTTGCGCCAGATCCGGTCCTGGCCGAGGGACAGGACGTCGTTGGTGAGGTCGTAGCGTTCCGCCACTTCGTCGAACATCGAGGCGACTTCGGCGGGCTTCTTGTTCAGGGATGCGCGGGTCACGCCGCCCATTGTGCCGGGCCCGCCCGCCATGAGCGGAGCGGGCCCGGCCATCGACGGCCCAGCGCCCCGGCCGATCACCGGCGCAGCGCCTCGGCGGGTTCGATGCGGGAGGCCCGCCACGCCGGGTACAGCCCCGCCAGCACTCCGGTGACCAGGCCGATCACCACCGCTCGTGGCCACCCTTGGTGGCCCCTCGTGGCCCGCCAGTCGTGCCCGGCGGTTCACCGCCGCCGGTGCACCAGCCGGCCGCCGAGCACCGTCGCCACGCACGTGCCGGCCCCGCGCGCCCGCAGCGCCGCCTCGTCCGGTACGTCGAAGACCGCGAGGTCCGCGCGGGAGCCGACGGCGAGTGGGGACGCGGCCACGGCAGCGGGCCGGGCGCCGCCGGCCAGCGGGTCGAGTTCCGTGCCGGAGTACACCGCCGGGCTGTCCTGTCGTGCGGCGGCCACGACGGAGAGACCCGCCCGGCTCACCGCCCGGCGGACCGCCGGGATCAGGAGCGGTCCGGTGACCGCGACCACGCCGTGGGCCAGGAGCTTCTGGGTGCAGCGGCGGGCGCTGTTGCCCCAGCGGGCCTCCGTCATACGCAGTGCGGCCAGGGCCTCGCCGGTCACGGGGTCCGGTCCGAGTTCCTCGAACTCGGCCGGGTCCTCGGGGAAGTAGGCGTGCTCCAGCAGGAAGCCGCCGCGGTCGTTGCGGAGCCCGGGCGTGAGCACTCCGGGCCAGCGACGGACGCGGGCCGCCGGGCGGGCGGCCGCCACCTCCTCGAACGGGCCGAGTGCGACGACCGCCGTACCGTCGACGGCGACCGCGCCCCCGGCGATCGGCTCCCGGGCGCCGGGGACGACCAGGTCCGCGGCGTGAATCGTCAGCAACTCGGCTCCGTGGCGGGTGAGATGCGGGTCAGCTGGTGCTGAGGATCTTCAGCTCGGGGTGCGCGGTGCCGCCCTCGATGGCCGTGGACGAGAGGTGGGAGACCACGTGGTCGTCGACCGGGTCGTTCGCCGGGTCGTCGTGCACGAGGATGTGCTCGTACGTCGTGGTGCGCTGCGCGGGCACACGTCCCGACTTGCGGATGAGATCGATGATCTCCATCCGGTTGGACCGGTGCTTGGCCCCGGCCGAGGACACCACGTTCTCCTCCAGCATGATCGACCCGAGGTCGTCCGCGCCGTAGTGCAGCGACAGCTGGCCGACCTCCTTGCCGACCGTCAGCCAGGAGCCCTGGATGTGCGCGACGTTGTCGAGGAAGAGGCGCGAGACGGCGATCAGGCGCAGGTACTCGAAGAGCGTGGCCTGCGTGCGGCCCTTCAGCGCGTTGTTCTGCGGCTGGTAGGTGTACGGGATGAAGGCGCGGAAGCCGCCCGTCCGGTCCTGTACGTCGCGGATCATCCGCAGGTGCTCGATGCGCTCGGCGTTGGTCTCGCCCGTACCCATCAGCATCGTCGACGTCGACTCGACGCCGAGGCGGTGCGCGAGCTCCATGATCTCCAGCCAGCGCTCGCCGGACTCCTTGAGCGGCGCGATGGCCTTGCGCGGCCGCTCGGGCAGCAGCTCGGCGCCGGCGCCCGCGAACGAGTCGAGACCGGCGGCGTGGATCCGGCGGATCGCGTCCTCGGCGCTCACGCCGGAGATGCGGGCCATGTGCTCGACCTCGGAGGCGCCGAGGGAGTGGATGACCAGCTGCGGGTACGCCGCCTTGATCGCGGCGAAGTGCTCCTCGTAGTACTCCACGCCGTAGTCCGGGTGGTGGCCGCCCTGGAACATGATCTGCGTACCGCCGAGCTCGACGGTCTCCGCGCAGCGGCGCAGGATGTCGTCGAGGTCGCGGGTCCACACCTTGTCACTCTTGGGCGCGGCGTAGAAGGCGCAGAACTTGCACGCGGTGACGCACGAGTTCGTGTAGTTGATGTTGCGCTCGATGATGTACGTCGCGATGTGCTCCGTACCGGCGTAGCGACGGCGGCGCACGGCGTCGGCGGCTTGGCCCAGCGCGTGCAGCGGCGCGTGGCGGTAGAGCTCCAGCGCCTCTTCCGGGGTGATCCGCCCACCCTCAGCGGCGCGGTCGAGGACGGCTGTGAGGTCGGCCTTCTCAGTCACCGGAGTGTCCCTTTCGGCAGGGTGTGGACGGACCGGCCCAGCCTACGCCAGCCGTCCGGGCGAGCGGCGGGCACCCGTTGGTCCCCGCGTCGCGGCGGTCCCTCCAGTAGTGTGACGCGCTCATGCTGGGGGGCTGAACGGATGGCACGCGTGGGAACCGTCGAACGTCGCGGGTGGCCGGCGGCCGTGCTCATTCCCGCTCTCTTCGCGCTCGGCATGGGGATGTGGGGCTTACGACGGCACGGCTCCATGTGGCGCGACGAATCCGTGACTTATCAGGTTTCGCATCGCGGCCCGTCCGAGATCTGGAATCTGCTGGACGACGCCGACGCCGTACACGGCCTCTACTACTTCTTCATGCACGGACTCTTCGCCCTCTGGGACGGCGGGCTGATCGCCCTCAGGCTTCCCTCCGTTCTCGCGGTGTCCGTGGCGGCGGCCCTGGTCGGGCTGACCGCATTCCATCTCGGCGGCCCGAGAGCGGGCTTATTGAGCGGGCTCGCATTCACGGTGACTCCGGAAGTGCAGATGTACGCGCAGGAAGGGCGCTCCTACGCGATGGTCTGCGCCCTGGTCGCGCTCGCGACGTATCTGCTCGCCCGCTCGCTGGTGGAACCGTCGCGGACTGCCTGGGTCGCTTATGCGGGATCCCTTCTGGCCGCGGGCTGGCTTCACGAATTCGCCGTTCTCGCTCTCCTCGCGCACGGAATCACCGTGGCGATCTCTCCGGTGGCGGCGGGAATGAAGCGGGCGTGGGCTTTCGCCGCCGGCTTCGTGACACTCGGGCTGCTGCCGCTGATCGCCTTCAGCGCCGGGCAGTCCGGTCAGGTCTCCTGGATCGGCAGTCCGACGCTTCTGGAGTGGGCCGAGATCTCGGGCGTCGCGCTCCTCGTACTGCTCTGCGGCAGATACTCGCCGGCCGCCGCCCGTCCACGCGTCCTGAACCGTCTCGCCCTCCCCCTGGCGATCGTCCCGACGGCCTCCCTCCTGCTCGCTTCACTGCACCGGTCCGTGTACGTCGACCGGTACGTCCTGTACTCCGACATCGGCTTGGCGCTGCTGGCCGGGATGACCCTGGACAGGGTCCTGAGCGCCCGGAAACGGCACGTCGCGGTGGTAGCGGCGGCGGGGGCGGGACTCGTGCTCGCGCTGCTTCCCGTGACGCTTCACCTGCGTACCCCCGACAGCCGCAAGGACGACGTGGCAGCCATCTCGGACGCCGTTCAGCAGGTAGCGCGGAAGGGCGACGCGGTGATCTTCGCGCCCTCGCGCCGACGCGAGTGGAAACTCTCCTATCCGGGCCGGTTCCACGGGCTCGTCGATCTGGGGCTGGAGGAAGCCCCCGTCGCGTCCGGGACCCTGCAGGGCAGGGAATCGGCCCCTGCGCAGATCCGTACGCGCATGCTCTCCGCCACCCGGATCGTCGTGCTCAGCGATCCCCCCGGGCAGCCGGAGGACTCCGTCGCGCAAGAGGTCACCAAGCGCGAGATCCTGCGCACACACTTCCAGGAGTGCTCCCGGACCCGGGTCAGGGGCGCTCAGGTCACCCTCTACGCCCGCCCGGGGTCGTGCGGCCGGTAGCGGGAACTCCGGCTCAGCGGCGCAGGCGCCGCAGCGAGCCGGCCGGATTGCCCGTGCCCTTGCCCTCGGCCCTGACGGTCAGCGTGCCGTCCTTCTCCAGCGTGTACGTGACCTGTACGGCGCCGCTCGCGCAGCCGGGGGTGGAAGGGCGGGTGGGGTCGGCCCGGTCGGTGACGCGGAGTCTGTTCGCGGTCGCGGCGGCCAGTTCGCCCAGGCCGTTGCACCGGAGCGGGCCGAGAGTGTTCGTCGTACGGGCCACGTCCTCGCCCTCCTTCCCGGCGCTGATCTCGACGGAGTACTGGCTGGCCACGCCGCCCGCCGTGACGCTTCCCTGCCACGTGCCGGTGAAGGCGTCGGGCACACCGGGCGGAGAGGCGGCGGGACCGGTGTCGCTGCTGCCGCCCTCGTCGGCGTCGGTGCGGTCGCCGGACAGTCCACCCAGGTAGAGGGAGCCGCCCACCGTCGCCACCGCCATCGCGCCCGCGACGGCAAGGACCACCGTGCAGCTCCTGCGGCGGCCGCGCCCCCGGTCGCCGGGGGCGTTCTCGGTGGTCAGCGAGACCGAGAGGCGGCCCGCGTCGGTGACCGCCCCGGTCGCCTCCCCGCGCGGCCCCGGCACGACGGGCACCGCCGGCCCACTGCCGAAGGAAGCGGGCGGCGGCCCGAACGTGCCCACCGCCGGGCTGCTGAACGGCACCGGCCCCGACTCCCCCGGCGGCGCCGTCGCCGGTTCCAGGTCGAGCAGCCGCACCGCCGCCCGGCCGGCCCGCTCGACCAGCGGCCCCGGCAGCCATCCCGCCGCCACCAGCCGCGCGGCCCCGTCCGGCGCGAGCCGCCGTGCCACCTCGCCGGGGGTCGGCCGGTCCGCCGCCTCCTTCGCGAGGCAGCCGGCGACGACTTCCCGCAACGCGCCGTCCAGCGCGTCCAGTCCGTCCAGCCGCGGCTCCTCGTGCACGACCTTGTAGAGCAGCGCCGCCGAGGAGTCGCCGGGGAAGGGCGCCTCGCCCAGGGCGGCGTACGCCAGCACCGCGCCCAGCGAGAAGACGTCGGCGGCGCCCGTCACGTCCTTGCTGAGGATCTGCTCGGGCGACATGTAGCCGGGCGAGCCGATGGAGACGCCGGTGGAGGTGAGCGACGCGGTGCCGTCGGTGGCGCGCGCGATGCCGAAGTCGATGAGCCGGGGCCCGTCGAGCGTCAGCATGACGTTCGACGGCTTGACGTCCCGGTGTACGAGACCGAGCCCGTGCACCGCCGTCAGCGCCTCCGCGAGCCCCGCGCCCAGCGCGCGCACCGCGTTCGCGGGCAGCGGCCCGGCGTCGGCGACGGCCTCCGTCAGCGTGGGTCCGGCGACGTACCCGGTGGCCACCCACGGCACGGCGGCGTCCGGGTCCGCGTCCAGCACCGGCGCCGTCCAGTCGCCGCCGACCTGCCGGGCGGCCGCCACCTCACGCCGGAAACGGGCCCGGAACTCCTCGTCGAGCGCGAAGTGCGGATGCGCGACCTTGACCGCGACCGTACGCCCGCCCGCGCTGCGCCCGAGATAGACGCGGCCCATGCCGCCGACGCCGAGCCTGCCGAGGATCCGGTACGCGCCGATGGTCTGCGGATCGCCCGCGTCGAGCGGCTGCATGGCCTCGTCCTCCCCCGTACCGCCAACTGCCTGCTTCGTCGCCAGCAGCCTAGGCGGCGACCGGCTCAGCCGAGCAGTTCGACCGTGACATCGGCCGGAAAGCCGGTCGTCGGGCCGGTCCTGCGGGCGAATTCCCGTACGCCCGCCAGCTGGTCGGGGCCGAAGCGGAAGTCCAGCGTCGTGAAGTAGCGCTCCAGCAGCTCGGCGTCGAAGACCTCCCAGCGGGCGGCCTGCTCGGCGACCTTGCCGACCTCTTCCAGGGACAGATCGCGCGAGGTCAGGAAGGCCTCGTGCACCTTCTTCACGACGCCCGGCTCACGCGCGAGGTAGTCCTTGCGGGCCGCCCACACCGCGAAGACGAACGGCAGCCCCGTCCACTCCTTCCACATCTGCCCCAAGTCGTGGACCGCGAGGCCGAGCCGGGGCGCGTCGTGCAGCGCTGCCCGCAGCGCCGCGTCACCGATCAGCACGGCCGCGTCCGCCTCCTGCATCATCACCCCGAGGTCGGGCGGACACGTGTAGTAGTCGGGCCGTACGCCGTACTGCTCCGCGAGCAGCAACTGCGCCAGGCGGACCGACGTACGGGAGGTCGAACCGAGCGCGACCCGGGCCCTGTCGAGCTGCTCCAGGGGCACCTGGGAGACGATCACGCACGACATGACGGGCCCGTCGCAGCCGACCGCGAGGTCGGGGAAGGCGACGAGATCGTCGGCGTTGCGCAGGAACTCCACCAGGGTGACGGGCGCGATGTCGAGATCGCCGCGCACGAGTTGCTCGCTCAGCCGCTCAGGGGTGTCCTTCGACAGCTCGAAATCGAGAAGCGCTCCGGTACGGGCCAGCCCCCAGTAAAGGGGCAGGCAGTTCAGGAACTGGATGTGGCCGACACGTGGCCGGCTGCGACGGTGGTCGACAGCAGTTGAATTGTCCACATCGTGAGGCTAGACCTGTCCGCCGCAGAGCCCGACGCCGGGGCTGCCGGGGCGAGTCGGTGACCTTCGAAAGGCCTGCTGGTGGACGTTGCCAAACTTCCGGGTGACGTGATCTTTCCCTCTTCCACTCTCCTCGGAGTGCGTGCTACGCTCGCCGCAAGTTGCAGTTTGGTTTCCCTTGCAGTACAGAGCCTGCGGAGCATGTGACCCGCAGGCTTTTGTAGTTTTCAGACTTCTTTGCAGGTTCTGGAGCAGGGCAACCCTTTGGCCCATAGGAGGGCTTATGGCTACCGGAACCGTCAAGTGGTTCAACGCTGAAAAGGGCTTCGGCTTCATCGCCCAGGACGGCGGCGGCCCGGATGTCTTCGTCCACTACTCCGCGATCAACGCGTCTGGTTTCCGCTCGCTTGAGGAGAACCAGGTCGTGAACTTCGACGTCACGCAGGGCCCGAAGGGCCCGCAGGCGGAGAACGTCACCCCGGCCTAGTTGCCCGGGCCGACCGGATCGCGGTCGAAGTAGCAGTACCCAAGGAGCCCCGTTCCGCGAGGAACGGGGCTCCTGCCTTCGCGCCCCGGCCGAAGGGGCGTGGGTCACACCGCGCGGGCGCCCCGCTCGCCACCGCCGTACAGCGCCTCGATCTCGGCGGCGTACCGCTCGGCGACCGCCCGCCGCCGGACCTTGAGCGTCGGCGTCAGGACGCCGCCGCCGACCGTGAAGTCCTCGTCGAGCACCGCGAAGGCGCGGATCCGCGCCGGCCGCGAGACCTGCGCGTTCGCCGCGTCGACCGCCTCCCGCACCACGGCACGAAGGGCCTCGCGGTCGCCCGGGTCGCGGCCCTCGCGAGCCGCCCAGCCGGCGACCTCCTCGGCGTCGAGGGTGATCAGCGCGACCGGGTACGGGCGGCGGTCACCCACCATCACCGCGTGCGACACCAGCCGCGACTGCTGCTTGATGGCCACCTCCACCAGCGACGGGATGAGGTTCTTGCCCGCTGACGTGATGATCAGGTCCTTCTTGCGACCGGTGATCGTGAGGTAGCCGTCCCGGTCCAGCGCGCCGAGATCCCCGGTGTGCAGCCAGCCGTCAGCGTCGAGCGTCGCGCGCGTCGCCGCCTCGTTGCCGTAGTAGCCGGGGAAGACCATCGGGCCGCGCGCCAGCACCTCCCCGTCGTCCGCGATCCGCACCTCGCAGCCCGCGACGGGCCGGCCGACCGTCCCGTGACGGACCGCGCCCGGGTGGTTGAGCGAGATGACACCGCCCGACTCCGTCATCCCGTACCCCTCGAAGACCTGGATGCCGCAAGCCCGCAGGAGGTCCATGGTCTGCGGTGCGATCGGTGCCGCGCCGGTCAGCGCCCACCGCAGCCGGCCGCCGAAAGCGGCCCTGACCAGGCTGTAGAGCCGCTGGTCGGCTTCTTCGTACGCGCCCGCCAGTTCCTCCGGCAGCCGCCCCTCCGCCGCGAGCAGCCCGATCCGTACCGCCTCCTCGAGCCGCTCACGCCCGCCCTCCTGCGACTCGGCGAGCGACAGCACGACCGAGTGCACCTTCTCGAACAGCCGGGGCACGGAGGGCAGATGCGTCGGCCCCACCTCGGCCAGCTCGCCCACCACGTCCTCGATGCGGCCACCGAAGTAGCACAGCTCACCGCCGTACATCAGGGTCGTGAACTCGATCAGCTGGGCGAGCAGGTGGGCGAGCGGCAGATAGAGGTACGTCCGGTCCCCCGGCCCGCCCCCGATCAGATCGAGGTTGGCTTCGAGCACGGCCCCGAGGTTGCCGTGAGTGAGGCGGCAGCCCTTGGGCGGGCCCGTGGTCCCCGACGTGTAGACGATCTCCGCCAGGTCGCCGGGCGTGACGGCGGCGGCCCGGGCGGCCAGTTCCTCCTGGCTCGCGGCGGGACCGGGCAGCGCGGTCATGCGATCCATCAGGACGACGTGCCGCACGGCCGGGATCTTGGAGCGCACACCCTCCACGCGCGCCGCCCGCTCGGCGTTCTCGCAGATCACGACCGTGGTGCCGGAGTCCGCGAGCACCCACGCGAGCTCCTCGTCGCCCGCTGTCGGATAGACGGGCACGACGACCGCGCCCGCCGCGAGCACGGCGAAGTGCGCGTACGTCCACTCGGCGCGGGTCTCGGAGAGGATCGCCACGCGGTCCCCCGCCCGGACTCCGGTGCCGGGTCCGACGAGCCTGCGGGCGATGTCGCGGACCGTGGCGCGCAGTCCGGCGTACGAGACGGGCTGCATCCCCTTCGCCCGCAGCGCCGGGTGGTCGCCGTACCGCTCCCCCGCCCATTCGGTGAACAACGCGAGCGTCTGTGGCCGTCGAGTTCGACTCATGCGTCCGACGGTAGGTACGGGCGGCGGCCCCGGGGGATGACGGGAAACGTCACCACCACTGACCTCGCCGCTCATCCCGGCTACCGTCGTTGCCCATGGCGACCACGGCCAAGGGGACGATCACCGTGCACCATGTGCGAGCCGTACTGCGCGGAGCCGAGCGCCGTGGCATCGACACCGTGCCGCTGCTCCAGGCGGGCAACATCCCGCCCCTCCTCCTCGGCGACGACCGGGCGCGCGTCACGGCCGCGCAGTTCGCGGGCCTCTTCCGGGCGCTGTACCGGGCCATGCAGGACGAGTTCCTGGGCCTGGCGTCCGTACCGAGCAGGCCAGGCACGTTCGCGATGATGTGTTACGCCGTGCTGGGCTGCCCGGACCTGGGAGCGGCGGTCGGGCGCGGAACGGCCTTCTACGGCCTGTTCCCGGGCGGCCCGGACCTCGTACTCGAACGCACGGAAACCGAGGCGGCGTTCAGCGTGCGCAGCCCGCTGGACCGCGACGAGGACCGGTTCCTCGCCGAGTGCCTGCTGATCATCTGGCACCGGCTGTGCAGCTGGCTGATAGGCCGCCGCAT
The DNA here is from genome assembly GCF_053646035.1 of Streptomyces sp. NPDC055287. Lineage (NCBI taxonomy): Bacteria > Bacillati > Actinomycetota > Actinomycetes > Kitasatosporales > Streptomycetaceae > Streptomyces > Streptomyces sp. NPDC055287. The sequence continues at coordinate 239,423 of NZ_JBSHNE010000009.1, forward strand.
CCCGCTGCGCTGGGCCGGCTTCGACTACGCGCCGCCGCCGCACAAGGACGAGTACGGCACGCTCTTCGGCTGCCCCGTCCGCTTCGGCACCGACCGCACGGGCGCCGGTTTCGACGCGCACTGGCTCGCGGCTCCGCTCGTACGGGACGAGGCACAGCTGCATGTGATGCTCCGCCGCGCCCCCTTCGAGCTCCTCAGCCGCCGCGAGTACGGCACGACGGTGGCCGAACAGGTCCACCACACCCTGGCGCAGGCCCTGCGCACCTCGCCCCGGCTCCCGTCCCTCGGCGAGACGGCGGCCCGGCTGGCGGTCAGCCCGGCGACCCTGCGCCGCCGCCTCCAGCAGGAGTCGACGTCCTTCCAGCAGCTCAAGGACGCGGTACGGCGCGACGCGGCCATCGCGGGGCTGGCTGAGGGCCGCGAACCGATCGCGGAGCTGGCGGCGAGGCTCGGCTTCTCCGAAGACACGTCCTTCCACCGCGCCTTCCGCCGCTGGACGGGGACTACGCCGGGGGCCTACCGGGTGGGGGGTGGCCCCAGTGCCTCCCCGAAGCACCTCCCCGCCTCCCCCGCGTCCCTGGTGGCCTCCCGCGTCGTTGATATCCGGGGTCAGCAAAGCTGAGCTTCCCGGTCAGCTCCGTACCTACCGGTCAGTCACTACCGTCTCGGCAAGGACCCCAGCCCCCGTCGGAACGTTGGGAGAGCCGTATGAGCCGCACGAGTCACCCGAGTCGCCCCAGGCGCGCGAGACACCCAAGGCACCCAAACCGCGACCGCCTCCGGGCCAGAGTCGTGACCACCCTCGCCTCCCTGGCCGCACTCGCCTTCACCGCCGTCCCCATCCCCACAGCCGCAGCCACCCTCACCGCCTCCACACCCACCACCGTCGCTCCCGGCGACCTCCTCACCTCCACCCCCACCTCCTTCCGCCCCCTCCCCAACCAGCCCACCCTCACCAACGCCTGGCACATCTCCTACCGGTCCACCACCGCCAAGGGCGCCCCCAACGTCGTGACCGGCACCCTCATCGTGCCCAAGGACGGCAGGACCGGCCCGCGCCCGCTCGTCACGTACGCCGTCGGGACCGTCGGGCTCGCCGACCAGTGCGCGCCGAGCGCCGGGTTCCCCAAAGGCACCACCGTCGAGGCCAACCTCATCAACCAGGCCGTCCAGCGCGGCTGGGCCGTAGCCGTCACCGACTACGAAGGGCTCGGCACCCCCGGCGACCACACGTACACCGTCGGCCGCGCCGAGGGCCACGCCGTCCTCGACGCCGCCCGCGCCGCCCTCCGCCACCCGGACGCCGGCCGCAGCGGTCTGAGCGACGAATCGCCCGTCGGCATCATGGGCTACTCACAGGGCGGCCAGGCCTCCAGCTGGGCCGCCGAACTGCACGACTCGTACGCCCCCGAGCTCAACGTCAAGGGCACGGCGACCGGCGGCGTACCCGCCAACCTGCTGGAAGTCGCCGATTTCAACGACGGCAACATCGGCGCGGGCCTGATCCTGATGGCCGCCACCGGCCAGCAGGCGGCCTTTCCCGAGCTGGAGCTGGACAAGTACCTCAACGCCAAGGGCCGCGTGTACGTCGACTTCATGAAGAAGAACTGCGTCGCCGTCGACACCGTCGCGGGCCTCTTCCAGCGCATCTCCGAAGTCACCGTCAAGAACCCGCTGGACCAGCCCGACTGGCAGCAGCGGCTCAACGAGTCGAACGTCGGCTCGCGCGCCCCCGACCACCCCGTCTACCTCTACCACGGCGGGCTCGACGAGCTGATCCCGTACGCCGTCGGCAAGCAGCTGCGCGCCGACTGGTGCGGCAGGGGCGCGGACGTGCAGTGGCGCTCGCACCCCCTCCTCGGCCACATCGGCGGGGTGACCGTGGGCGCCTTGCCTGCGATGGACTGGCTGGGCGAACGCTTCGCGGGCAAACCGACCGGCGGCAACTGCCCGTAGCAGCGGCAGCAGCGGCATCAGCATCGGCACCGCCGGCACCGGCAGCAGAGACGGCGAGGGGCCCCGCATTGCGGGGCCCCTCGTCACGTCCGCCCGTACAGCGCGGCGATCTCCCTCCCGAAGTCCCGCACGATCGCCGCCCGCTTGAGCTTCAGTGACGGTGTCAGGTACCCGTTCTCCTCCGTGAAGTCCACCGGCAGCACAGCGAACCTGCGGATCGACTCCGCCCGCGACACCAGCCGGTTCGCCTCGTCGACCGCCCGTTGCAGCGCGGCCCGCAGGTCCTCGTCCTCGACCAGCTCCCGCAGCGGCACGTCCTGCTTCTTCGTCATCTGACGCCAGTGCCCCAGCCCGTCCGGCTCCAGGGTCAACAAGGCGGTGATGTAGGGGCGGTTGTCACCCAGCACCAGGCACTGGCCCACCAGCGGGTGCGCCCGCAGCCAGTCCTCCAGCGGCGCCGGAGCGACGTTCTTGCCCGCCGATGTGATGATGATGTCCTTCTTGCGGCCGGTGATGGTCAGATACCCGTCATCGTCGAGCGTCCCGAGGTCACCCGTCGCGAACCAGCCCCCACCCCGCCTCACGTCCACGGGCGCCTGCCGCTCCCGGTCCCAGTAGCCGCCGAAGACCTGCCCGCCGCGCAGCAGCACCTCCCCGTCGTCGCCGATGCGCACTCCCGTGCCCGGCAACGGCCAGCCGACCGTACCGAGTCGGGGCCGGAGGGGCGGGGTCACGGTCGCGGCGGCCGTCGTCTCGGTCAGCCCGTACCCCTCGAATATCTCGATGCCGGCGCCCGCGTAGAACGACGCGAGGCGACGCCCGAGCGGCGAGCCGCCGCAGATCGCGTACTTCACCCTGCCGCCGAGGGCCGCCCTGATCCGCCGGTAGACCAGCGGATCGTAGAGCGCACGGGCCGCACGCAGGCCCAGCCCGGGCCCCTCCCCCGTCCCGTGCTCCTGCGCCTCAACCGCCTGGCCGTAGCGCTGGGCGATCCGGGACGCGCGGTCGAACGACGAGGCGCGGCCCAACTTCTCGGCGGTCGCGCGGCCGGTGTTGTAGACCTTCTCCAGGACGTACGGGATGGCCAGCAGGAAGGTCGGACGGAAGCCGGCCAGGTCGCTCAGCAGGTCCTCGGTCCGGATGCTGGGCGCGTGACCGAGCCGTACCCGTGCGCGCAGGCAGCCGACCGCGACCATCCGTCCGAAGACGTGCGAGAGCGGCAGGAACAGCAGCGTGGACGCCGGTTCCTTGCTCACCGACTTGAAGACGGGGTGCAGCAGCTCGATCGCGTTGTCGACCTCGGCGAAGAAATTGGCGTGGGTGAGGACGCAGCCCTTGGGGCGGCCCGTCGTACCCGAGGTGTAGATGAGGGTGGCGATCGCATCCGGCGCGAGGCCGGCGCGGCGCGCGGTGACGACCGCGTCGGGGACGTCCCTGCCCGCCGTCCGCAGCCGGTCGACCGCACCCGTGTCGAACTCCCAGAGGTGCACGAGGTCGTGGAGGTGCTGCCGCTCCGGGCTGATGACCCTGGCCTGCTCGGCGCTCTCGATGGCGCAGGCGACGGCGCCCGAGTCCTGGAGGATCCAGCGGGCCTGGAAGGCGGACGACGTCGGGTAGATGGGGACGGTGACCAGGCCCGCCGCCCAGGCGGCGAAGTCCAGGAGCGTCCATTCGTACGTCGTACGGGACATGATCGCGAGCCGGTCGCCGGGCCTCAGGCCCTCGGCGACCAGGCCCTTGGCCACCGAGAGCACATCGGCGGCGAACTCGGACGCCGTCATGTCGCGCCAGGTTCCGTCGCCCTGCTTGCGGCCGAGTACGGGGTCGGCAGGGGCCTCACGGGCGTTGTCGAACGGGATGTCGGCGAGCGATCCGTGCCGTACGGGCGATACGAGCGCCGGCACAAACACCTCCCGCACGACACCGTCCACTCGGGTCTTCTCGGGGCTGTGCGGCCGCACGGAAACAGCCGTCGACTCGGGCGCGGGGTGCATCATCTCGACCTACTCCTGACCCTTGAGTAACCTTACTCTGGAGTAAATCTACGACTGCGCAGGGAGTCCGGACAATGACCTCGCTCGCCTCACTCCTCGCCCTCGGAGCACTCACGTCCCCCCTCAAGCGCACGGTCTCCCCCACCGCGTCCCTCCCCGCGACCCGCCTCACGCTGCCGGAAGTACGCGTCGACCACGGCCAGTTGGCGGCGTACGCCCGCATCTGCGGATTTCCCTGCACCGATCCACTGCCGCTCACCTACCCGCACGTCATCGGCTTCCCCCTCGCCCTGCGCGTGATGACGCGGCGCACCTTCCCCCTCCCGCTGACCGGGCTGGTGCATACCGCCGTCTCCGTCACGCGGCACCGCGCGCTGCACCCGGACGACCGGCCGGAACTGACCGTGTACGCCGACCGGTTGAGCCCTCACCGGCGCGGCACCGAGGTCACCATGGTCACGGAGGCTCGCCTGCGGGGCGCCCTGGTCTGGGAGTCGCACAGCACGTATCTGGCGCGCCACCGGACGCCGGAGAGCGACGCTTCCCGGTCTACGTCGGCCCCGCCCACGTCCGCCCCGCGTCCGTCCGGCGAGCCGGCGGTGCCGCTGCCGGCCGTCACCGCCTGGGACCTGCCCGGCAACCTGGGCCGTCACTACGGCGTCGCGTCCGGCGACCTCAACCCCATCCACCTGCACCCGCTGACGGCGCGGCTCTTCGGCTTCCCGCGCGCCATCGCCCACGGCATGTGGACGTTCGCCCGCTGCGTGGCGGAGCTCGATCCCGCCGACGCGACGCACGTACGGGCGGACTTCAGGGCGCCGGTCCTGCTGCCCGCGACGGTCACCTACGCGGCCGCGGGCGACGCGTTCCAGCTGCGCGGCAGGGACGGCCGCCTACACCTCGCCGGAACCCGGTCGCCGGGCCGGCCGACGGCGGCACTACCGGGCTCACGCCCGGAGTGAGGGCGCCCATCGCTGCCCGTTCATGAGGTTGTCCAGGCCCGTCCAGGCGAAGTTCATCAGCGTCGCGGCCGTTTCCTTCGCGGAGACGCCCGGCGTACCGTTGCCCCACCCCGCGAGCGACTCGGCGGCCCCCACCAGCGCGTGGGCCAGCCCGGCCACCTCCCGCTCGGCCAGCTCCGCGTCGCAGTCCGCCTCGCGCGCCGCCGCCCCGATCAGGTAGGTCACGAAGGACACGATCTCCGCGCGCATGGCCGCCACCTCGGCGGCGAACGGCTCCCCGTGCGTGCGGGCCTGGTTGTGCAGCACCGCCCAGCCGTCCGGGTTCTCCGCCGCGTGCGTGAAGAACGCCCGCAGCCCCGCCCACAACTGACGGTCGGCCGGCACCCCGGGCTCGACCCCTGCCCGTACCGCTGCCACGAGCGCGCCCGCCTCGCGCCGGATGCAGGCCGTGAACAGCTCTTCCTTGGAGTTCAGATACAGATAGACGAGCGGCTTCGACACCCCGGCCAGCTCGGCGATCTCGTCCATCGACGCGGCCCGGTAGCCCCGCTGCCCGAAGGTCTGCACGGCGGCGTCCATCATCTGCTGCTCCCGCACGGCTCGCGGCATCCGCTTGCCCTTCACAGCACCACTCACGTCCCGGATCCTCCCACCCCGCCCACCCGCCTCACCGCATACCGCGACGAACACCCCGGTAAGCGTACGGCGCCCCATCATCCCCAACCCGAAGTGCCCCTGAACGCAAGGCGTCCAGGGGCACTTCAAGGGTTCAACAGGTCCAGCGCAGCATCAGGCGGCGACGGGCACGGCGTCCTTCTGGTCGACGCCGCGCACGTCGTCCCGCGCGCCGTCGTACTCGTCGATCGGCGACGCCGTGGCCGAGTTGTACGCGTCGTGGTCGAGGATCTTCTCGCGGGCCGCGACGATGACCGGCACAAGAGCCTGACCCGCGACGTTCGTCGCCGTACGGATCATGTCCAGGATCGGGTCGATCGCCATCAGCAGGCCCACGCCCTCCAGCGGCAGACCCAGCGTCGAGAGGGTCAGCGTCAGCATGACCGTCGCGCCCGTCAGACCGGCGGTGGCCGCCGAGCCGATGACCGAGACAAAGGCGATCAGCAGATAGTCCTGGATGCCGAGCTGCACGTCGAAGATCTGCGCGATGAAGATCGCGGCGAGCGCCGGGTAGATCGCGGCGCAGCCGTCCATCTTCGTCGTGGCCCCGAACGGGACGGCGAACGACGTGTACTCCTTCGGAACGCCGAGGCGCTCGGTGACCCGCTGGGTGACCGGCATGGTGCCGACCGAGGAGCGGGAGACGAAGGCCAGCTGGATGGCCGGCCAGGCGCCCTTGAAGAACTGGAGCGGGTTGACCTTGGCGACCGTCGCGAGGAGCAGCGGGTAGACGCCGAACAGCACGATGGCGCAGCCGATGTAGACGTCCGCGGTGAAGGTCGCGTACTTGCTGATCAGGTCCCAGCCGTAATCGGCGATGGCGAAGCCGATGAGGCCGACGGTGCCGATGGGCGCGAGGCGGATGACCCACCACAGGGCCTTCTGGAGCAGCTCCAGGACCGAGTTGCTGAGCTTGAGGATCGGCTCGGCCTTCTCACCGAGCTGGAGCGCGGCGATACCGGCGACGGCGGCCATGAAGACGATCTGGAGCACGTTCAGTTCGGTGAACGGCGTGATGACGTCGGTCGGCACGATGCCGGTCAGGAAGTCGATCCAGGAGCCGGAGCCCTCGGGCTTCTGGCCGTCCTTCGGCGTCAGGCCCGTACCGGCGCCCGGGTCGGTGACCAGGCCGATCGTGATGCCGATGGCGACGGCGATCAGTGACGTGATCATGAACCAGAGCAGCGTCCGGGAGGCCAGCCGGGCGGCGTTGTTGACCTTCCGCAGGTTGGTGATCGACACCAGGATCGCGAAGAAGACGAGCGGCGCGACGGCCAGCTTCAGCAGCTGGACGAAGATGCCGCCGACCTGCTCCAGCGTCGTCTTGAGCCAGCTGATGTCCTGGCTGCGGGCGAGCCAGCCGAGGAGGACACCCAGCGCCAGACCGGTGATGATCTGTGCCCAGAAGGGGAACTTGTCGGATATCCGGAAGCGAGTCTTCTGCTTCGCGGGCGTGGTCGCGGAGTTCGCGGACACGGACACACTCCGTTGATTACGTATGGGGATACGGGGACGGGGGTGCGGCGGCCGTGAGCTGCACGGGACGTGCTGGAGCTGTGGGCGGTCGCCGCTGCGAGATGTCGCTTCTGATGTCAGATGTGGCGGCGACAGGCCGCGGACATGCAGCGGCAGAGATCGACATGCAGGCGCGCCACGAGCACGAGCGGGACGCTCGTGTCGGGGGAGTGCGCAGCTGCTGCCTTCATGCCGAGAACGTTAACACTTGTACTTTGAGAACATCAAAGTACTTCTTTGGGTCGAGCGCCCCGGGCCCGCCCGGAACACGCCAACACCCCGGCCACGGACGGCTGTCCAGGACCGGGGTGCGGGTGAGGCTGTCGAGTGTGACGTACCTAACGCGACGTGCGCGCGACCCCTACTGGGTCAGGCCGTCCTCCTGGTTGCGGTTCGACTCGAGCCTGGCCTTCGCGCTGTCCACGCGCTCGACGATCCGCTCGGACATCGCGTCGCGCTGCTTGCGCAGCAGCACGAAGCTGAGCGGCGCGGAGACGACGATGGCCAGCATCAGGACCCACAGCAGGTTGGAGTCGCCCAGGCCGGCCGGGAGCACGCCGAAGTGGACGAGGCCCCAGATGGCGAAGAAGCAGCCGACGAAGACGCCCAGGCGCATGGCGGTGTAGCGGATCGTTGCGTGCTTGGTGCTCACGGGGACCTTCTTCTCAACGGCAACCTAAAGGGTCTCTACCAGTCAAGCACAGGCGTTCGGCGCACCGCCCCGAGCCCCTGCCCTTGAGCCGGTACCGGCCTGGACTCCGGCGGCAGCCGTCACTCCAGCGGCAGCAGCATGACGATGTCGTCGCGGTCGTCCCCCGGAGCGACCCGGATCGCGCCGGGCACGCGGCCGACCTCCTTGTAGCCGCAGGAGGCGTAGAAGCGGTCGACGCCGGTGCCGCCGCGACAGGTCAGCCGTATCGCGTCGATGCCCTCGAAGCCGCGTACCGCCGCCTCCGTCGCCGCCATCAGGTCCTGCCCGTAGCCCTTGCCCTGGTGGCCGGGGTGAACCATCACCGTGTAGAGCCACACCCAGTGCTTCATCAGCCGGTGCGTGTTGTACGTGATGAAGGCCGTCGCGGCGACGGCGCCCTCCTCGTCGTACCCGACGAGGAGCCGCGTACGGCCGTCGCTCATGGCGGTGAGGTGCTTGACCCACTCGGGCCGGATGTCGTCGGGGGTCACCGGTGGTACGAAACCGACGGCGCCGCCCGCGTTGGACACGTCCGCCCACAGGGCGAGGACGCCGTCGCGCAGGCCGGGGCCGGTCCGCGGGTCGAGTTGGAAGGTCAGCGGCATGCGTTCGACGATAAACGGACCAGCCGAGCGCCTGCGCCGCCATCCGCAGGTCGGACACCAGGCCCTCGTACGCCGCCTCGCGGTCGTCGGCGAGCAGCGCCTTTCCGGCGGGTGTACGCGTCCTCGGTCGGCTCATCGCCGCTTCCGGTCGGACTTCCGTACGACTGGCCATGCGGGCCGGATTCCCCCGGGACCGCATGGCCGCACCACAAACCGCCCGTAATCGACGCAAGCCACCTGTGCGGCGGCTACGACGTCGGCGCCACGGCGCCTACGGGGTCAGACCCGCATCGCCTGCGGCGACTCGCGACGGTCCGCCTCCGGACCCGGGTACTCACGGATGATCTCGTACCGGGTGTTGCGCTCCACCGGGCGGAAGCCCGCGTCCCGGATCAGCTCCAGCAGGTCCTCGCGGCCGAGCTTGTTCGGCGTGCCGTAGTTGTCCGCGTCGTGCGTGATCTTGTACTCGACGACCGAGCCGTCCATGTCGTCCGCGCCGTGCTGGAGCGCGAGCTGCGAGGTCTGCACGCCGTGCATGACCCAGAAGACCTTGACGTGCGGCACGTTGTCGAAGAGCAGCCGGGAGACCGCGAACGTCTTCAGGACGTCCGCGCCGCTCGCCATCGTCGTACGGGCCTGAAGGCGGTTGCGGATCTTGCCGTCCTTCATGTCCTCGAAGTCGTGCTGGTAGCGCAGCGGGATGAAGACCTGGAAGCCGCCGGTCTCGTCCTGGAGCTCACGCAGCCGCAGCACGTGGTCCACACGGTGGCGCGGCTCCTCGATGTGCCCGTACAGCATCGTCGAGGGAGTCTTCAGACCCTTCTCGTGCGCGAGGCGGTGGATCCGCGACCAGTCCTCCCAGTGGGTGCGGTGGTCCACGATGTGCTGGCGGACCTCCCAGTCGAAGATCTCGGCGCCACCGCCGGTCAGCGACTCCAGGCCGGCCTCGATGAGCTCGTCGAGGATGTCGGATGCCGACATGCCCGAGATCGTCTCGAAGTGGTGGATCTCGGTGGCGGTGAACGCCTTCAGCGAGACGTTCGGGAGGGCCTTCTTCAGCTCGCTCAGCGACCGGGGGTAGTAGCGCCATGGGAGGTTGGGGTGGAGCCCGTTGACGATGTGCAGCTCGGTGAGGTTCTCGTTCTCCATCGCCTTGGCGAGCTTGACGGCTTCCTCGATGCGCATCGTGTACGCGTCCTTCTCGCCCGGCTTGCGCTGGAACGAGCAGTACGCGCACGACGCGGTGCACACGTTCGTCATGTTGAGGTGACGGTTGACGTTGAAGTGGACGACGTCGCCGTTCTTGCGCGTACGCACCTCATGGGCGAGGCCGCCCAGCCAGGCCAGGTCGTCGGACTCGTACAGGGCGATGCCGTCCTCGCGGGTCAGCCGCTCACCCGCCCGGACCTTCTGCTCCAGCTCCCGCTTGAGTCCCGCGTCCATCTCCGGCCGCCTCCCATTTGTCTACGAATCAGGCCTCCACCACGGTACGCCTAGGCTTCGTCGGGCAATTCCCCGACCCGGTTCTCCCACTTGGTGGAGAGCACGATGGTGGTACGGGTGCGCGAAACTCCCCGCGTGCCGGACAGCCGCCGGATCGTCTTCTCCAGGCCGTCGACGTCACCCGCCCGGATCTTGAGCATGTACGAGTCGTCGCCCGCGATGAACCAGCAGTCCTCGATCTCCGCCAGATCGCGCAGCCGGCGCGCCACGTCCTCGTGGTCCGCCGCGTCCGAGAGCGAGATGCCGATCAGCGCGGTGACGCCGAGACCCAGCGACTTGGCGTCGACCGTGGCGCGGTAGCCGGTGATGACACCCGCCGCCTCAAGACGGTTGATGCGGTCGGTGACGCTGGGGCCCGAGAGGCCGACGAGCCGGCCGAGTTCGGCGTACGAGGCCCTGCCGTTCTCCCTGAGGGCCTGGATGAGCTGCCTGTCCACGGCGTCCATATGCCTGAAGCCTTCCATTGTTCAGCAATACCGCGAGTTTATGTGTGCCATCTAAGGCGCGCAGGGCTCGACGCCCGGCGAAGTCTTTCAGACGATCAAGGGCTGAGTTCCCGCCGGTCCTGCCGGTCCTGCTGGTCCTGCTGGTCCTTGCGGGAGCCACCTAGCTCCCCTTCCCAGCGGCGGTACAGGCCGTGCGGCACCCCCGCCGCGTCCAGCACCCGGCCCGCGACGAAGTCCACCAGATCCTGGATGTGCGTCGCCCCCGCGTAGAACGCCGGGGAGGCCGGCAGGACCACGGCGCCCGCCTCGTCCAGCGCCACCATGTGCCTGAGGGTCTGCCCGCTCAGCGGCGTCTCTCGCACCGCCACGACCAGCCTGCGTCGCTCCTTGAGCGTCACGCTCGCCACCCGTTGCAGCAGATCCTTCGACAACCCGAGCGCCACGCCCGCCACGCTCGCCGTCGACGCCGGGACGATCAGCATGCCCTTGGCCGGGTACGAGCCCGACGAAGGCCCGGCGGCGAGATCCCCTGCCGCCCAGTACCGCACGTCGCCGACATCGGCCGCGAACGTGTCGGGCTTCCCGTCCGCGCCGCGCGCCAGCCAGGTCCGCAGGTCCTCCTGCCAGTGGGCGTCGCGGAAAGCGATCCCGGTCTCGTCCAGCAGCGTCAGCCGCGAGGCCCGACTGACGACCAGGTCCACGCTCTCGCCCGCGTCCAGCAGCCCGCGCAGCACGGCGGCGGCGTACGGCGTACCCGATGCGCCGGAGACGCCGACGATCCAGGGACGGCGGGGCGGCTGCTGCCCCGGCCGCTGACTGCGTACATGTCCTGACTCCACGTGCCCGACCTTATCCGGGCGCGCGGGAGCGGAACCGAGTCAGGTGCCCGGGACGTTCCACTGACAGGCCGCACCCAGGCCGCGTACCGCAGGGGGATGCCATGCCACCGAGTGCCGTCGACCGGAGCCGGACCCATCCGGCCCGTACCGCCGCCGTGCTGATGCTCGGCTGGGTCGCGCTGCTGTGGGTCCTGGAGGCACTGGATTCCGCGACCGGCGCGCTGGACACGTACGGGCTGAGCCCGCGCGAGTTCGGCGAGCTGCGCGACGTGCTGCCGATGTCGTTCCTGCACCACGGCTTCGACCACGTCGCGTCGAACACCGTGCCGCTGCTGATCCTCGGCTTCCTGGCCGCGCTGGGCGGGATACGCCGCTTCGTCGCCGTGGTCCTCACGATCATGCTCGTCGGCGGCCTCGGGGTCTGGCTCACCGCCCCCGTGTACTCCAACACGGCGGGCGCGTCGGTCGTCGTGTTCGGCCTGCTGGGGTACCTGCTGGTCCGCGGCTTCGTCGACCGCAGCGCGCGCGACATCGTGATCGGCCTGGTGGTCGGAGCGGTCTACGGCTCGCTGCTGTGGGGCGTGCTCCCCACCGACGCCGCCGTCAGCTGGCAGGGCCATCTCTTCGGGCTGATCGGCGGCGTACTGGCCGCGTTCCTCTTCCGGCGGGCACCGAGCGCTCCCGGCCCCGCCTCCCACCTCATACCGTGACGGCTCAGACCGTGAGGCCGCGCACCATCAGATCCAGCAGCGCGCACGCGAACAGCGCGATGCCGATGAAGCCGTTCGTCGAGAAGAACGCCCGGTTGAGGCGGGACAGGTCGTGCGGCTTCACGATCGTGTGCTCGTAGAGGAAGGCCACGGTCACGACCACCAGGCCGGCCCAGAAGAACACCCCGGCGCCGGTGGCCAGCGCGTACCAGACCAGCAGAACCGTCGTCACCGCATGACACACCCGCGCGCCGTACAGCGCGGCCGGGACACCGAAGCGCGCCGGCACGGACTTCACGCCGTGCGCGCGGTCCGCCTGGACGTCCTGGCTGCCGAAGATCAGGTCGAAGCCGCCGATCCAGATGCCGACGGCGAGGCCGAGGATCACCGCGTCCCAGGACCACTCCCCCGTGATGGCCAGCCAGGCACCGACAGGCCCCATGGCCTGGGCGAAGCCGAGAATGGCATGCGGGTAATTCGTGAAGCGCTTCCCGTACGGATATACCACCATCGGGATGACGGCGATCGGGGCCAGCGCCAGACACAGCGGGTTCAGCGCGGCCGCGGCGCCGAGGAAGACCACCACGGCGATGAGCGCACCCGTCCACGCCGACCGCACCGAGACCGCGCCGGTGACGAGCTCGCGGTTGGCGGTGCGGGGGTTACGGGCGTCGAGCTCCCGGTCGATGATCCGGTTGCACGCCATCGCGAACGTTCGCAGCCCGACCATGGCGACGGTCACGAGCAGCAGCTTGCCCCAGTGGATGTTCCGGTCCAGCTGGAACATCGCGGTCAGGGCGGCGATGTACGCGAAGGGCAGCGCGAAGACCGAGTGCTCGATCATCACGAGCCGGAGAAAGGCCTTGGTCCTGCCGGGCTGCGGAACCGCGGCGGCAGCGCTGCTCACAGTCCGTACTCCTTCCACCGACGGTCCACCTTCGACGCCGTACCCGGGTCGGACTCGACCATGTTCGGCCAGCCGCCGTCGCGGGTGTAGCCCTCCTCGGGCAGCTTCTTCGTGGCGTCGAGGCCGGCCTTGCCGCCCCAGAACTGCTGGTACGACGCGTGATCCAGATGGTCCACGGGGCCCTCGACCACGGTGAGGTCACGGGAGTAGTCCACGTTCCCCAGCGCCCGCCAGGCCACCTCGTGGTAGTTGTGCACGTCGCAGTCCTTGTCGACCACGATGATCAGCTTCTCCAGCGACAGCGTGTGCGCGCCCCAGATGGCGTGCATGACCTTCTGCGCGTGCTTCGGGTACTTCTTGTCGATCGCCACGATGACGCAGTTGTGGAAACCGCCCGCCTCCGGCAGGTGGTAGTCCACGATGTCCGGGACGATGATCTTCAACAGAGGCAGGAAGAAACTCTCCGTGGCCCGCCCCAGCGGTCCGTCCTCCGTGGGCGGACGCCCGACCACGATCGACTGGAGCAGCGGACGCCGCCGCATCGTGATCGTATCGATCGTCAGCGCCGGGAAGTCCTCCTGCGGCGTGTAGAACCCGGTGTGATCACCGAAAGGCCCCTCGGGAAGCATCTTCCCGGGCTCCAGCCATCCCTCCAGGACGACCTCCGCCTGGGCCGGGACCTGGAGCGGAACCGTCTTGCAGTCGACCATCTCGATGCGCTTGCCCGACAGGAAGCCCGCGAAGAGGTACTCGTCGATGTCACCCGGCAGCGGAGCCGTCGAGGCGTACGTCACGGCCGGCGGAGCACCGAAGGCGATCGCGACCGGCAGGCGCTCCCCGCGCTGGGCCGCCACCTGGTAGTGGTTCCGGCTGTCCTTGTGGATCTGCCAGTGCATGCCGATGGTGCGCTTGTCGTGCCGCTGCAGCCGGTACAGCCCGAGGTTGCGGATCCCCGACTCCGGGTCCTTGGTGTGCGTCAGCCCCAGATTGAAGAACGATCCGCCGTCCTCGGGCCACGTGAACAGCGCGGGCAGCCGGTCCAGATCAACGTCGTCGCCGGTCAGGACGACCTCATGCACCGGCGCCGCGTCGGACTTGACCTTCTTCGGCGGCACGTGGGCCATCGCCCCGAGCTTGCCGAAGGCCTCCCGCACGCCCACGAAGCCATGCGGAAGCTCGGGCTTCAGGAGCCCGCTGATCCTGTCCGCGATCTCGTCGTACGACTTCAGCCCGAGGGCTTTGAGCAGCCGCCGGTCGGTCCCGAAGACGTTCATCGCCAGGGGCATCGACGAGCCCTTGACGTTCTCGAAGAGAAGCGCCGGACCCCCCGCCTTGTTCACCCGGTCGACGATCTCCCCGACCTCCAGGTAGGGATCGACTTCGGCCTTGATGCGCTTGAGGTCGCCCTCGCGCTCCAGCGCCCGGAGCAGGGAGCGAAGATCGTCGTAAGCCATGCCGTCCAGTATCCGGTACGCACTACGCTTGGCCCGTCACCGGGGCCGCCCACCGCGCCCCGCGGCCCGCGTTCTGGGAGCTTGCCCTCATGCTCAGGTATCTGCCGTTCCTGCTGGTTCTGGCGCTGTGGATCTATGCCTTCATCGACTGCCTGAACACCCCGGAGGAAGAGGTCCGCCACCTGCCCAAGGTGGTGTGGGTGATCATCGTCCTGCTGTTCGGCGAGGTCCTGATCGGCCCCGTCGCCTGGCTCGCGGTCGGCAAGGTGCGCAAGGGAGCCGGGAACGGCGGCTCCGGCAGCACGCCCTCCGCACGGCACCGCGGCCGCAGGAACGACTGGGTCGCCCCGGACGACAACCCCGACTTCCTCAAGTCCCTCAAGGACGAGAACGCCAAGGACGAGTCGCTGATGAAGGACCGGGAAGAGGACCTCCGGCGCCGGGAAGAGGAGCTCAAGCGGCGCGAGGACGGCGGCGCCGGCCCCGAGGACGCTGGTCCGTCGAAGTCCTGACCCGATGACGGCGGGCGTACGGCGCGGCACCGCCCCAGAGCCCCGAAGAATCCCGTCGAGGCCCCACCCCGGCCGAAAACAAACCGACACGGGAGTTCGAAAACCCATGCACACCTCAACTTACGGTAAGTAAGCTGGAGTTGACGTAGCGACACATGTTGCTGGTGCGGGGGGCACTGTGGACAGAGAGCTGTTCGGCCGCGAGGCAGTCCTCGACGGTCTCGCTCCACGGCTCGTCGGTCTGCCACCCCGCGGCTTCCAGAAAGTGCCCTTCGAGCACCGCGACGACCTGCCCGCCGTGGTCCTCACCGGCGGGCGCGGGATGGGCAAGACGGCCGTACTCAAGCGGCTGCACAGCGGATACCGCCAGCGCACACCCATCGCGCTGATCGACTGCGAACGAGCGGAGTTCACCGAGCGGCCCGCCGCCCACGCGCTGTCCTGGTCGCCCGTCACCGAGGCCCTCGCCGAGCTGGGCGAGCAGCTCGCCCCGGCCGTGCACGGCGCCGGGGCCGTGGAGTTCCCCCGGCTCGCCGCCGGCCTGCTGGCCGTCGCGAGTCTCGGCTGGCAGCCGCACGACGACGAGAACATCCTCGCCGAGGGCCTCCGCCTCGGGCTCCTCGTCGAGCCCGGTTCCCGCTGGCGCAACCAGACCCGCAGCTGGCTGACCAAGGTCGTGGCGAAATTCGCCGCGATGGCCTCCGGGGTGGGCCCGGGCCTGGACGTGGTCGTGGAGACCACGGTGGAGTCCCTCCTGGAGGACCTGTTCAACCGGGGCCAGCGCGCCTCAGCCGACTGGTACGGGAACTACCCGGGCGCGGGCGGCAAGGCCAAGCGCGGCCTGACTCTGCTGGCGCTGCACTTCCGGCGCGGCAATGAGCACCGGGTACGCGCCGAGCGCCACCTCGTGGGGGCGCTGCGGGCCGATCTGGACGCCGCCTACCAGGGCATGGGCCGCCTGCGCCGGGTGGGCCGCCCCGTCGTCCTGATCGACAACGCGCAGGCACCGCTCGGCCGCCGGCTGGTCGAGCCCGTGCTCCGCGACCGCGCCGAGGGCAAGCGCGACCATGTGGTGCTCGTCGCGGCCCTGCGCGGCCACGACCACCCCGCCCTGCGTCACGCCGTACGCCGGACCCTGCCGGAGGTCCGGCACGAGCTGGGCTGGCGGCGCGGCCGCGAGATCGCCTCCGGTGCCGTCGCCGTGGAGCTGACCCCGCTCGAACCCGAACACGTCCGCCAGTTCTTCGACCTGACCGACCCCCGCCAGCGCACCCGCCCCCAACTGGCCCGCGCCGTGCACCGGCTGACGGGCGGGCGACCCGTGGGCGTGGACCTGCTGGCGCGGGCCGCCGGACAGGACGTGGACCCGGAGCGGTTCACTCCGGCCTCGCTGCTCGCCGCGCCCGTCACCCTCCGCGAGGACCGGGAGGGCCAGGAAGTGGCCGCCGAACTGCTGGCACGGCTGGTGCCGCCGGCGCGGCTCGACTGGCTCACCGTGCTGGCGCCCGCGCACGACGTGCCGTCGGCGGAAGCGCTGGCGGCCTCCCGGCTGCCGGGCGAGGAGGGGCGTACGGGACTCGCCGCCGTACGGGACGTGCGGACGCTGCTCACCGACGAGCACTGGGCGTCGGCCCCCGGGCACTTCGTGGGCGACCCCTTCCTGCGCACGCTGCTGCTGCACCGCCTGCGGTACGGCGACCGTGACTCCGGCCGGTGGCGGGCCGTGCACCAGACCCTGCGCGACCACTACGGAGACCGGGACGTTCCGCGACGGCTCCACCACGAGCTGGCGCTGGGGGCGACGGAGGGCGCGGTGACGTACCTGCGGGAGACCTTCCCGGCCAGCGACGCCCGCGTCTGGCTGGACGAACTGCGCTTCATCGCGTCGGCACCGCATTTCGACGATCCGGACGTACGCCGGCCCGTGGCCCTGGGCCGGGCCGACGCGTCGGCACCGCCGCCCGGTGCGGACACCACGCTCCATCTGCGCATCCGCCGACTGCTGTTCGCGGTGTGGCAGCTGACCGATCCGCTGGCCCTTCCGGACGACGAGGTGACCGAGAAGATGGGGTACGAGCTCGGGATTCTTTCGGAGCTGCACAGTTCCGGCAACGAAGTCCTCTGGCAGGCGTCCCGCGCCTGGCCGCAGGCCGTGCGCGAGTGGCGCCTGCCGGCCGGCGCGGGCGGGAGCGGGTCATGACCGACTGGTGGAGACGGGTCTTCTGGTTCACGCCCCTGCGCAAGGGGATGACGGTGCTGCTGGTGCTCGCGGTGGTCGCCGGTCTCTCGTACGCCGGCTACCGCATCGCCCATCCGGATCTGTCCTGCGCCGAGGGCGTCTCCCGGCCCGAGGAGGGCGCGGAGTGCGTGGGGGTGTCGGGAGACGGTTACGCCTTCGAGGTGCCGGCGCTGAAGGAGGTCGTCGCCGCGATCAGGAAGGAGAACCAGGGGCTGAAGGCGGGCGAGTACGCGACCGTGGCCGTGATGCTGCCTCTCACCTCGACGGACAGCGGCATGCGCACCAAGGTCCTGCACGAGCTGCAGGGCGCCTTCCTTCAGCAGTACGCGGCCAATCACGACTCCAACGAGCAGGTGCCCAAGATCCGGCTCGTCCTCGCCAACACCGGCAAGGGCAACCAGCACTGGCGCACGACGGTGGGGCGGCTCAAGGAGCTGGTGGACGGGCCCGACAACCTGCGGGCCGTCTCCGGCGTCGCCACCAGCAGCGCCGAGACCAAGGCCGCCGTGAAGGAACTGACCGCCGCCGGCATCCCGGTGATCGGGACCACCATCACGGCCGACGACATAGCCAACGGGCCCGACGGGGACCCTTACCCCGGTCTCGCCCGGGTCTCGCCCACCAACGGCGACGAGGCCCGTGCCATCGCCCAGTTCGGCAAGGTCGAGGCCGAGAAGGCCGTACTGGTCCAGGACACCCGGCCACGCGACCACTACACCGCCACCCTCAGGCAGGCGTTCGCCGATCTGCTCGACGACGCCCCCTACGAGCCGCAGCTGTTCACCTCCCCGCCCGACCCCACGGACGAAGGCACCACCGCCAACACCTTCCGGCAGATCGCGCTGCTGCTCTGCGGCACCCGGGACGCGGACACCGTCTTCTTCGCCGGGCGCCACACCCAGCTGCGGCAGTTCGTGAACGCCCTGGGACAGCGCCCGTGCCAGCACCGGAAGTTCACCGTCCTGACCGGCGACGAGGGGTCCTACCTCGGCGCGGACGCCCGGCTCGACAAGAAGGCCCTGGCCAACAAGGTCGGCGTCCGTTACGCCTCGCTCGCACACCCCGACGCGTGGAAGCAGCCCGGGGCCCCCAGGACGGGCGGGTCCCCGGCGGCGTACAAGGTCTTCACGGACCTGCTCGAGAAGGCCGCCGACCCGGACATCGGGCCCATCGGCAGGACGTCGCTGACGGACGGGCAGGCGATCATCGCCTACGACGCCATGGCCACGGCCGTGCGGGGCATCCGGGAGGCGACCGTGGAGAAGCTGCCGGCGATCCGCGACGTCGTCACCCAGTGGCCGCAGCTGAAGGGACCACTGAAGGTCGAGGGCGCGAGCGGCTGGATCTGCCTGGACAACCACGGGAACCCGTACAACAAGGCGGTGCCGATCGTGGAGCTCGCCAGGGACGGCAGCCAGCGGTTCGTGGAGATCGCCTGGCCCGAGGAGAAGGCGCCGGCTCAGGACTGCCTGCCGCCGGGCGCCTCGTAGGCGGCGTACAGCTCCCGGTAGCGGTCCGGGGTGAAGGACGACCAGTCCTGCGGGCGGCCTTCGAGCGCCTCGGCGAGGTGTTCGAGGTGCTGGTGCCAGCCCGCCAGGCGGCTCAGCCGGTCCGGCTCGCCGGCGGTCGTCACCTCATTGGTGAAGCGCAGCACCGTGCCGTTCGTCGCCCCGGCCGGCGCCACGTGGAACCGGATGCGTCCGTGCCCGGCGACGGTGTACTCGGCCACGTGCTCAAGGTCCCAGGCGGTGACCGTGCCCTCGGCGACCGTGCTCCCGCCGCTGTCGTCGGTGTTCAGCCACCGCAGGGTGACCGCCCCGCCCAGGCGCGGCTCCAGCGGCTCGGCGGCCGCGAGCCACCCCCGCAGGCCGGCAGGGGTGGCGACGACCGGCCAGACCAGGTGCACGGGGCGCGCGAGGTTCAGCGTGAACCGCAGGACGTCCGTGTGTGCGCGGTACTCGATGGTGCCGGGACCGATCACATCCGCCATGCGTCCAGCGTCACCCCGTGCCCGGGCTTTCGCACCCGCTGGGGCGGGGCGTACGGGACCGTCAGACGCCGGCGTACGAGTGCTTGCCGCTCAGGAAGATGTTCACGCCGTAGTAGTTCCACAGCCAGCAGCCGAACGCGAAGAGCGCCAGGTAGGCGGCCTTGCGGCCCTTCCAGCCCGCCGTCGCGCGTGCGTGCAGGTAGCAGGCGTACGCGACCCAGGTGATGAACGACCAGACCTCCTTGGGGTCCCAGCCCCAGTAGCGCCCCCACGCGTCGCCGGCCCAGATCGCGCCCGCGATGATCGTGAACGTCCACAGCGGGAAGACGGCGGCGTTCACGCGGTACGCGAACTTGTCGAGCGAGGCGGCCGCCGGGAGGCGCTCCAGGACGGAGGTCGCGAAGGCGCCCGGCTTGCCGCCGTTCGCGAGCTTCGCCTCGTACGCGTCGCGGAAGAGGTAGAGCAGCGTGCCGACCGCGCC
This sequence comes from Streptomyces sp. NPDC055287, assembly GCF_053646035.1. NCBI lineage: Bacteria > Bacillati > Actinomycetota > Actinomycetes > Kitasatosporales > Streptomycetaceae > Streptomyces > Streptomyces sp. NPDC055287. The sequence continues at coordinate 258,902 of NZ_JBSHNE010000009.1, forward strand.
GAGGTAGAACACCGCGCCGCAGAAGATCGCGGTCGAGACGTGGATCCACAGCCAGTACGAATCGAGGGCCGGGACGAGCTGGTCGCTGTCGGTGTAGAGCCACTTGGTGGCGATGCCCAGGTCGAGGAGGACCGTGGTGACCAGCGGGAGGCCGACCCAGCGGACGTCCTTCTTGGCGGCCAGGATCGCGAGGTACACGCCGACGACCACCGTGGAAAAGGTGATCGAGAACTCGTACATGTTGCCCCACGGCGCGCGCTGCACCGACAGGGCGCGGGCCACCACGCCGCCCGCCTCCACGAGGAAGGCGAGCGCCGTCAGGGAGACGGCGACCCGTCCGTAGAGGTCGCCCTTCTCCGTGCCGCCCGCCGCGCCGGGACCGTCCGGCACATCGCGGGTACCGGCCGCGGAGCGGGTGACGACCTTGGGCTTGTCGAGGACCGTCGTGGAGCCCTCGGAGCGGACCGCCACCGCGGGAGCCGCCGCGGTCGCGCCCTGCGCCGTCAGCGCGGCGGCCGTGCGGCCGACCTTGCTGCGGCTGCCGAAGACCCACTCGGCGATGTGCGCGAGGAAGGCCAGCGTGTAGACGGCCATCGACGAATAGATCAGCACATTGCTGATGTTGGCGAGGTTCTCGTTGGTCTCGGCCGCGAGATTCACGCGCGGACTCCTTCGACAGGTTCAGCGGGATCAGGTGCCGTCGGCGCCTGTGAATTGAGCGTTGCGGCCAGGTCGGCCAGTTCCTCGGGGAGCTTCGAGGACTCACTGCGGCCGAGTCCGGCCATCTCGACGACGGTGACGCCGTCCTTGCCCCGTACCGCCCGGACCCAGATCCGGCGGCGCTGGATGAACAGCGATCCGGCGAGCCCCGCGATGGCCGCGACGGCGCCCACGAGCGCGGGCACGTTGCCGGGCTGCTGCGAGATCTGGAAGGTCGCCCACTCCTTCACGTCCTTCTCGAACGTGATGGAGCCCGCGCCGTCCGGCAGCTTCATGGTCTCGCCCGGCAGCAGCCGCTGCTTGAGGTCGGCGCCCTGCGCGTCCTTGAACGCCTTCATCTTGCGCTTGTCGAGCTGGTACACGTTCTGCGGCAGGCCCGCGTCCACACCGAGGCTGCCGTGGAACGCGTTGAGCGCGAGGACGGGGAAGTCGAGACCCGGGTACTGGGAGAGCATCGTGCCCTTGCCGGCACCCGCGAACGTCGGCACGAAGAACGCCTGGAAGCCCAGCTGCTCCTTCTTGCCGGCCTTGTCGCGGTAGCCGTCCATCACCTTGATCGCGCCGGAGGAGGTGACGTTGGAGTCCATCGGCAGCAGCGGCACGGCGCCCGAGTAGACCGTCCTGCCCTTGCCGTCCTTGACGGTGACGACCGGGGCGTACCCGTGGCCGATGAGGTAGACCTTCGAGCCGTCGGCCTCGAGCGGCTTGTTCACCTCGATCGTGGTCTTCTTCTCGGCGCCGTCCGCCCCCTCGGCGTACGTCACATGGGCCTCGTACGTGCGGGGGGTGCCGCGCTGAGGGCCGGTGCGCTCGTACGTCCCGACGAACTTGTCCAGCTTGAAGCTGAACGGCGCCAGGTCGTGGTCCCGGTCGAAGAGCGATCCGGACTTGAAGTCGTCGTACTGCGTGAGGGTGTTCGCGAAGCCGCCGCCCTCGACGACCAGCTTGCCGCCCTCGGACTTGAAGAGCTGCCCGGTGGCGAACGACACCAGCATCACGATGAGCGCGATGTGGAAGATGAGGTTTCCGGCCTCGCGCAGGTAGCCCTTCTCGGCGGCGACCGCGTCCCCGGAGGGGGTCACTCCGCGCTCGAGCGAAGCCGAGAGCTTGGGGGTGTGCGCCCGGAAGCGGCGCTGCCGCAGCATCGCCAGCGCGGCCTCACGGACCTGCTCGGGCTCCGTCTCCGTACGCCAGGTCGTGTACGCCGGAAGTCGCGTCAGGCGGCCGGGCGCGCCCGGCGGGCGGCTGCGGAGCTGGCCGACGAACTGCCAGGTGCGGGGCACGATGCAGCCGATGAGCGAGACGAAGAGAAGGATGTAGATCGCGGAGAACCACACCGAGCTGTAGACGTCGAAGAGCCCGAGATCGTCGTAGAGCGGCGCGAGCGTCTCGTGGGCGGCCCTGAACTCCTCGACCTTCGTCTCGTCGACGCCGGTCTGCGGGATGAGCGATCCGGGGATCGCGCCCAGGGAGAGGAGGAAGAGGAGGATGAGCGCGACCCTCATCGACGTCAGCTGCCGCCAGAACCAGCGCACCCAGCCGGTCGTCTCCCGCCACGCCCAGGCGAGGCGGCCGGCCGCGCCGGGCCGCATCACACCGCCGAAGGAGCCGGGGACGGCCCGCTCCTGGGGGGCGGTGGAGAGCTGGGCGCCGGCTTCGCCGAGTTCCCGCTCCTCTGCGGCGGTGGTCGCCTCGTCCGTCGTCTCGGTCTTGCTCATGAACTCAGATCCCCACCGTGAAGCCTTGGGTCCAGCCCTGCATGTCCTGGACGATGCCGTTCCACACCCCTGTGACCAGCAGCAGGCCTGTCACGATCATCATCACGCCGCCGATGCGCATCACCCAGACGTAGTGCTTCTTGACCCAGGCGAACGCACCGAGCGCCCGCCGGAAGGCCATCGCTGCGAGCACGAAGGGCACGCCGAGGCCGAGGCAGTACGCGACGGTCAGTATCGCCCCGCGGCCCGCGCTCCCCTCGCTCATCGCCAGGGACTGCACCGCGCCGAGCGTCGGACCGGTGCACGGCGCCCAGCCGATGCCGAAGAGCGCGCCCAGCAGGGGCGCGCCCGCCAGGCCGGCCGACGGCCGCTTGTGGAAGCGGAACTCGCGCTGGGTGATCCAGGGCATCAGCCCCATGAAGAAGACACCCATGAGGATCATCAGCCCGCCGAGCACCAGGGAGAGCGTCTCCTGGTGCTCCTGGAGCGTCGAACCGAAGTAACCGAAGAGCGCCCCGGTCGAGACGAAGACGGCGGTGAAGCCGAGCACGAAGAGCGTCGCGCCACCGACCATCCGGCCGCGCTTCGCCTCCGCCAGGTCGGTGCCGCTGATTCCGGTGACGTACGACAGATAGCCCGGTACGAGCGGCAGCACGCACGGCGAGAAGAACGAGACGAGACCGGCGGCGACGGCGATCGGCAGCGCGAGTATCAGGGCACCGCTCAGAACCGTCGGGTTCGGATCAGTGATCGCGGCGGCGAGAAAGCTCACTGGGTCACTTCTCCGCGATCAACGGGTCGATCATCTGGTGCAGCTTCTTCTCATTGAGGGCCATCAGCGAGCGGGCCGCGATCTTGCCCTCGCGGTCGATCACAATCGTCGACGGAATGGCCTGCGGATTCAGGCTGCCCTTGGGAAAGCGGAGAACCAGCTTGCCGATCGGGTCGTAGAAGCTGGGATAGGTGATGCCCCACTCCTCTTCGAACTTGACCGCGGGCCCCTTGGAGTCGTCGCGGGTGTTGATCCCGACGAACTCGACTCCCTTGTCCTTCGTCTCCTCGGCGACCTTCGCGAAATTCGGCGCCTCGGCCCGGCAGGGCGAACACCACGAACCCCAGACGTTCAGGACAACGACCTTGCCCTTGAAGTCGTCGATGTCGAGCTTCTCGCCCTCGAGGGTCTCCCCGTCGAGCTTCGGGGCGTCCTGGCGCTCGCCCTTGGCGACCGTGGAGATGCCGCCGCTGCCGGTCACGAACTTGGCGCCGCTCGACCCCGAGGACGTGGCACCGTCGCCGCCGCACGCGGCAAGGGTCAGTGCGCCTGCCACCGCGACAGCGGCCGCCGACGCGGCGCGGCAGGTGCGGTTCGAGCGGCGGCGGGGGACGCGGCTAAGGCTCATGTGAAAAGTTTCGCATGAGCGTTCCAGGGATCTTCCGCGCCCCCCATGGTGCCCGTAAAGCCCCTTGTCAAGACGCCTTAAGGAAAGTCTTCCAGCCGCCTGCCGGGGACTGTCCGACTTCGAGGGAACGCAGCTTGGCGAGCAGCTTCGGGTCCTGCACGTCGAGCCAGTCGCAGAACTGCCGGAAGGAGACCAGGCGTACGTCCTTCTTGCCCGCCATGCCCTTGAGCGCGTCCTCGACGGCGTCCATGTAGATTCCGCCGTTCCACTGCTCGAAGTGGTTGCCTATGAAGAAGGGCGCGCGATTGCCTTCGTAGGCCCGCCGGAAACCGGAGAGATAGGCCTCGGTGGCCTGCTTCTTCCAGCCGGGGTAGCGCGACGGCACGCCCTGGGTGGAATTCTTAGACTGGTTGGCGAGGATGTTGTAGTCCATCGACAGCACCTCGAAGGAATGGCCCGGGAACGGCATGGCCTGGAGCGGCAGGTCCCACAGCCCCTTGCGCTTGACCGGCCACATCTGGCGGCCGCCGGGTGAGCTGGCGTCGTAGCGCCAGCCGAGCTTCTTCGCCGTCGGCAGCAGGTTGTCCTGGCCGAGGAGGCAGGGGGTGCGGCCGCCGACGAGTTCCTTCTCGTAGTCGAAGGGCAGCGGATCGAGGTCGGTCCAGCCGCTGTTGGTCTTCCACTCGGTGACGAAGGACTTGGCCTGGGCCGTCTCGTTCTCCCACTGGGCGGGTGTCCAGTTGCCGACGGTGCCGGAGCCGGCGCAGAAGTGGCCGTTGAAGTGGGTGCCTATCTCGTGGCCCTCGAGCCAGGCCTGGCGGACGTACTTGAGCGTGTCCTTGATGTGGCCGTCGGTGAGGTAGCCGATGTCGGAGGCGCCGACGGGGTTGTTCGGCGGCTTGTAGAGGCTCTTCTTCGACTCGGGGAGGAGGTAGAGCCCGGAGAGGAAGAAGGTCATCGCCGCGTCGTGGTCCTCGGCGAGCTTGAGGAAGCGCGGGAACAGGCCGTTGCCGACCTCACCCGCCCCGTCCCAGGAGAAGATCACGAACTGCGGCGGGGTCTCGCCGGGCTGGAGCGGGACGGGCTTGTCGGGCTGGTTGGGCTGCTTGCCGGTGTCGGCCGTCGAGCCGTCGCCGATCAGCCGTACGTCGTCACCCGTCTTGCTGGGCGACGGCGTACCGCCGCCCTTGCCGCCGCCGCCCGCACCCGGCTCCGTCGGACCTGAGGGGCCGCAGCCGGCTATGCCGACCGCGGCCGCTGCTCCGAGTCCCAGTCCGAGCAGACCCCTTCGACTCATGTCCCGCATAACCGTCGCCCCATCCGCGCTTGTCTTCCCCGTTGGCGTCCGCCGGTCATACAAACGGACAACAGGTAAGAGGCGGTGGTGTGGACACGGGTTCCGGCAACCGGAGCATTTCTGCCAGTGGTGGCCGAAACGAAATGGGGACTAGGCGCCGAATGCCTTCGCGCGGCCCTTCACCGGCTTGGCACCGCCCAGCAGATGCGCCGGTACGAGATCGCGGGCCGGCTCGCTGTAGCCGACGGACACGATCTTGTCGCCCTCGAAGGTGAAGGAGGTGAGCGAAGCGAGCGTGCACTGCCGCTTGCGCGGGTCGTGCCACAGCCGGCGCCGCTCCACGAAGCTGCGCAGCGTCCAGATCGGCAGCTGATGGCTGACGGCGACCGCCTCGTGCCCGCGCGCCGCGTCGCGCGCGGCGGTCAGGGCGCCCATCATCCGTACGACCTGCTCGATGTACGGCTCACCCCACGACGGCTGGAACGGATTCGTCAGGTGCTTCCAGTTCGCGGGCCTGCGCAGCGCGCCGTCCCCGACCCCGAAGGTCTTGCCCTCGAAGACGTTGCCCGCCTCGATCAGCCGCTCGTCGGTGGCCAGGTCCAGCCCCTGCGCCTTGGCGATCGGCGTCGCGGTCTCCTGGGCGCGCTCCAGCGGCGAGGAGACGACGTGGGTGATGTCGCGACCCGCGAGGTGCTCGGCGACCCGGTCGGCCATCTGCCGGCCGAGCTCGGAGAGGTGGTATCCGGACCGGCGCCCGTACAGCACCCCGTCCGGATTGTGCACTTCGCCGTGCCGCACCACGTGGACGACGGTGGTCTCGCTCATGCGGTGGCCTCCGCTGCGGCACGGGCGGCGGCGGGCAGCGCGGCGGCGATGCGCTCGACGGCCCGTGCGTCGTGGGCGGTCGACACGAACCAGGACTCGAAGGCGGACGGCGGCAGGTACACGCCGTCCGCCAGCATCGAGTGGAAGAAGGCGTTGAAGCGGAAAGCTTCCTGCTTCCGCGCGTCGTCGTAGTTGCGCACTTCGTCGGCCGTGAAGAACACGGAGAACATGTTGCTGGCCGTCTGGAGGCGGTGCGCGACACCTTCCTTGGTGAGCGCCGCCGTGACCAGCTCCTGGATCTCCGTCGACACCGCGTCGACCATCGCGTACGCCGCGTCGTCGAGCAGCCGCAGCTGCGCCAGACCGGCGGCGGTCGCGACCGGGTTCCCCGAGAGGGTGCCCGCCTGGTAAACGGGGCCGGCCGGCGCGAGGTGCGCCATGACGTCCTGACGGCCGCCGAAGGCCGCGGCCGGGAAGCCGCCGCCCATGACCTTGCCGAAGGTCATGAGGTCGGGCGCCACACCGTCGACGCCGTACCAGCCGGCCTTCGACGTACGGAAGCCGGTCATGACCTCGTCGGAGATGTAGAGCGCGCCGTCGGCCTGGCACAGGGCCTTGAGCCCGGCGTTGAAGCCGTCGGCCGGCGGGACGACGCCCATGTTGCCGGGCGACGCCTCGGTGATGACGCAGGCGATCTCGCCCGGGTGCGCGGCGAAGGCGGCCCGCACGGCGTCGAGATCGTTGTACGGCAGGACGATCGTGTCGCCGGCCTGCGCGCCCGTCACGCCGGGCGTGTCCGGCAGCGCGAACGTCGCGAGGCCCGATCCGGCGGCGGCGAGGAGCGCGTCGACGTGGCCGTGGTAGCAGCCGGCGAACTTCACGACCTTGGCGCGGCCGGTGAAGCCGCGGGCGAGGCGGATGGCCGACATGGTGGCCTCGGTGCCGCTGGAGACCAGCCTCACCTGCTCGACCGGCGTGATCCTGGCGACGATCTCCTCGGCGAGCGCGACCTCGCCCTCACCGGGCGTACCGAAGGAGGTGCCGCGGGCGACGGCCTCCTGAACTGCGGCGATGACCTCGGGGTGGGAGTGGCCGAGGATCATCGGCCCCCACGAGCACACGAGGTCGACGTACTCACGGCCGTCGGCATCGGTGAGGTACGGACCGGAACCGGACACCATGAACCGGGGCGTACCGCCCACGGCGCGGAATGCGCGGACCGGAGAGTTCACGCCGCCGGGCGTCACGAGGGACGCGCGGTCGAAAAGCGTCTGCGAAACTGGGGCGTCATAGGGGAAGCTCACACAAGCCATGGTGTCAGAGGCTCCGACGGACTTGCGGACTGGTGTTTCGCCGCACGGGCGTGGGGGAGGTCACTGACACGATGATCGGGTTGCGCGGCTGTGGCCGCGAGTGGTCGGGTGGAGATATGCATCGCGGTGGCGGAGTGGGCGAGGGGACCGACGACCTGGGTCCCGAGCGGGCCCAGGGCGGCCGGCATCGGCGTGAGCGCGAGCGGGGACGCGGGGCGAGGGCGGACAAGCGCGAGGCGAAGACGAGCGCGGACACGGGAAACAGGAGTGGCCGGGTGGGGGTGACCTACAAGTACTTCGGCGCTCCGAACGGAGCCACTGCGGCCCGCGTGCCCATCTCGATGCGCCCGGAGGAGCTGGGCGGCGACGAGCTCGGCATGGGCGGCATGTTCACGAAGATCAAGCCGGAGACGGTGGCCGCGATGGTGCTGACCGGTATCGAGGGCATACCTCTGCACAAGGTCCCGCCGCTCGAACTGGTCGTGCTCCACCCCGACTACGCGGTCGTCAAACTTCCCATGACGGTCGTCGACCCGCTGCGCGGCATCGGCGAGGAGTCGGTGGGCGCGGCGGCCTTCATCTGGTCGACGGTTCCGGACCGGGGCGGGCCGCGCGACGCGTTCAACGTCTACCAGCTGCTGCACGAGTGGCAGGACTTCAGTCACCGCCTGCACGAGGCGGGCCACCAGCCGTACTGCCTGGTCTGGCCCTGACCCGGGGGTGAGCCCTCGATCAAAGGTCGGTCCTGCCCTGTCCGGCAGATGATCTTCAGAATGCGCCCCGGCGTGCCGATGCATCGAGCATCGACGCTGAAGGAGGCCCGCCATGGGCGACATTCTGACGGCCCTGGCCCCACCCGCCCTGTTGTGCGCCAGTGGCATCTACGCCGCGTGTTCCTGCTGGTGGCGGCGGATGCACCCGGCCCCGCCGCCGTACTCGCAGAGCGCCGCCCGGCTCGCGGAACTCGACCTGATGGCGGTCACCGAGGGCATCATCAGGGAGTCCTGGGCGGAGCTGGAGGAGCTCTACCGCACCGCCCCTGCGTCCGACCCCCGGGCGAAATCGCACCCATGACGCCGTGACGCCGGGACCGCCCACCGGCGCCCATGGGCGGGAAAGCCCTGGATACGGCGTACGCCCCAATGGCATGCTGGCGGCGTGAACGGACCGGAGATCCACCTCAGCGTCGCCCCCGAACTGCACCTGTTCGTGGCGTCGGAGCGGCGTGGCGGGCGTACGGCTCTGACCACGGACGGAGCCTCGACGCTGGGCCATGTCGTCGAGTCGCTCGGCATCCCGCTCACCGAGGCGGGACTCCTGCTCGTCGACGGCCGCGAGGTCCCGGTGTCTCACATCCCGGCAGCGGGCGAGAGCGTCGAAGTGCGCGCGGTGCAGCGGCCGCAGCAGGTGCCGGGGGCGCCGTTGCGCTTCCTCCTCGACGTGCACCTGGGCACGCTCGCGCGGCGGCTGCGGCTGCTCGGCGTCGACGCCGCGTACTTCAGCGAGGACATCGGCGACCCGGCCCTCGCCGCCTACTCCGCCCGCGACCGGCGCGTACTGCTGTCCCGGGACCGGGGGCTGCTGCGGCGCCGCGAATTGTGGGCCGGTGCGTACGTCTACAGCGACCGCCCCAAGGAGCAGCTCGACGACGTGCTGAGCCGGTTCGCGCCCGCGCTCGCGCCCTGGACGCGCTGCGTGGCCTGCAACGGCGATCTCCGGGACGCCACGAAGGAGTCGGTCAGCGGCCTCCTCGAAGACGGCACGGAACGCTCGTACGACGTCTTCGCCCAGTGCACGGCGTGCGAGCGCGTCTACTGGAACGGCGCACATCACTCGAGCCTGCAGACGATCGTCGAGGACGCCCTGCGCACGTACGGCGACGCACAGGCGCAGCGACAGGTCTCCTGACCCAGCCGCCCCCAGCCGCGGCTCCGTCCCTACGGCCGCTCCGCCGTCAGATACCGCTGAACGGTGGGCCCGAGCCAGTCGATCACGTCCTGCCGCGACATCTCCACGGCGGGCGGCAGCCGCAGCACGTACCGCGCCGTCGCCATGCCGAGTATCTGGGAGGCGACCAGCGCGGCCCGCATCGGTGCCTCTCCGGGAACCGGGCACACGCCGGCGACGACCGGGCCGAGCTGCTCCCGGAATATCGTCTGCATGCGTTCGGCCCCGGCGGCGTTGGTGACACCGACCCGCAGCAGGGCGGTCAGGACCTCGTCCGCCTCCCAGCGGTCGAGGAAGTGCCCGACGAGGACGGCGCCCACGTGCTTGCCCGGCAGCGCGCCCAGCTCGCCGCCCAGCTCGCCGCCCGGCTCGGCCGTCAGGCCGACGTCCGCCATGCGCAGGTCGAATTCCGAAGCGGCCGCGAACAGCCCCTCCTTGTTGCCGTAGTAGCGCATCACCATCGACGGATCGATCGCGGCGTCGCGTGCGATGGCGCGGATGGTGGCGCGCTCGTACCCGTCGGCGGCGAACCGCTCGCGGGCGGCGTCGAGGATCGCCGCCTTCGTGGCGTCGGAGCGTCGGCGTGGCGGAGCGTCGGGAACAGGCGCGTCACTCATGCCAACAACTGTAGGCCAACATTCGTTGACATGTCATGGCTCAGAAGAAGTAACCGTCACCCGTCGCCGGGACCAGCACCTCGAGCTCGTTGTTCCGCGGATTGCGATCCGTCGCGCCGCCGTTCCACGCCGTACTGATCCGCACCACCGCCTCGGACGGGTCCCCCGAAGCCCGCAGATGGAACGCGAACTGCCGGCCACTCCCGCCCACCCTCAGACCGCCCGTCCGGCACAGCGCCTCACGCCCCCCGCCCCAGAGACAGTGCGGCGGCAGCTCCTGCCCACGGGCCAGCGGCACCGAGAAGCGCAGCCGCACCGTCGCGTCCCGCAGCCCCGACGGGCCGCGGTTCGCCGTCTCCAGCCAGACCCCGAGCCGCCCCCCGTCCAGCGTGGCGTGCCCCCGGTACGCCACATCCGCCTCCGGGGCGATCCGGAAACCACCCGCACCCGCCACCACCGCCACAGCGGCCCCCGCCACCGCAACCCTGCGCACCCGCATCCACGTCCGCATCGCAACCATGCCCAGAACATACCGATTTCCGCCCCCCGTCCCGCCTCTCGCCCCATGACACGCTGAACGCATGACCGTCGCCCGCTCCGCCGCCCTCTTCGTCCTCGCCGCCCTCTTCGAGATCGGCGGCGCCTGGCTCGTCTGGCAGGGCGTACGCGGCGGAGCCCACGGCCAGGGCCGCGGCCTCCTGTGGACCGGCGCCGGCGTCATCGCCCTCGGCGCGTACGGCTTCGTGGCGACGCTCCAGCCCGACGGCGAATTCGGCCGCATCCTCGCCGCGTACGGCGGAGTCTTCGTCGCCGGCTCCCTCGCCTGGGGCATGGTCGCCGACGGCTACCGCCCCGACCGCTGGGACGTCATCGGCGCGCTCGTCTGCCTCGCGGGGATGGCCCTCATCATGTACGCACCACGCTCTCGCTAGCCTGTCCCCATGTCTACGCCTATCGCCGTCATCACCGGAGCGAGCAGCGGAATCGGTGCCGCCACCGCCCGCCAACTGGCCGCCGCCGGCTACCGCGTCGTTCTCACCGCCCGCCGCAAGGACCGCATCGAGGCACTGGAGGCCGAGCTCACCGCCGCGGGCCACCAGGCGACGGCGTACGCGCTGGACGTCACCGACCGCGCCGCCGTCGACGAGTTCGCGACCGCCTTCCGCACCCTCGCCCTCCTCGTCAACAACGCCGGCGGCGCACTCGGCGCCGAACCCGTCGCCACCAGCGACCCCGCCGACTGGCGCCAGATGTACGAGACCAATGTCATCGGCACCCTCAACCTCACCCAGGCGCTGCTCCCCGCCCTCACCGCGAGCGGCGACGGCACGGTCGTCGTCGTCTCCTCCACCGCCGGCCACGGCACGTACGAGAACGGCGGCGGCTACGTCGCGGCCAAGCACGGCGCGCACGTCCTCGCCGAGACCCTCCGCCTGGAGATCGTCGGCACCCCGGTCCGTGTCATCGAGATCGCGCCCGGCATGGTCAAGACCGAGGAGTTCGCCACCACCCGCTTCCGCGGTGACACCGACAAGGCGGCCAAGGTCTACGCCGGCGTCGCGGAACCCCTCAGCGCCGACGACGTGGCCGAGACCATCACCTGGGCGGTCACCCGCCCCAGCCACGTCAACATCGACCTCCTGGTGGTCCGCCCCCGCGCCCAGGCCTCCAACACCAAGGTCCACCGCGAGCTGTGACCACCACGGCGCCCCCGAGCGCGAACGACGGCAACCGGCACATTCCCTTCGAGCGCCTGCACAACTTCCGTGACCTCGGCGGCTACCGCACCACCGACGGCCGCACCCTGCGCCACGGCCGCCTGTACCGCTCCGACTCCCTCGCCAAGCTCCATGGCGCGGATCACGACCGCTTCCTCGCCCTCGGCATCCGCACCGTCATCGACCTGCGCTACCCCTGGGAGATAGCAGCCAAGGGCCGCGTACCGGAAGGCGACGGCCTCGCCTACCTCAATCTCAGCATCGAGCACCGCCCGTACGACCAGGCCGAGATCGACCCCGCCCTCGATCCCTGGCGCTACCTCGCCGACCGCTACGCCGAAGTCGCCCTCGACGGCGCGGAAGAACTCCGCCGGGCCCTCGAGGTCATCGCCTCCGACACCGGGCCCCTGGTCTTCCACTGCGCCTCGGGCAAGGACCGCACCGGCCTGCTGGCCGCGCTCGTCCTCACCCTCGTCGGCGTCGGCGAGGACGACGTCCTGGCCGACTTCGCCCTCACCGAACTCGCCACCCAACGCCTGCTCGCCGACTGGCAGGCGGCCAACCCCACCCGCGTCATGAAGTGGCCCGGATACGGCCGCGCGCCCGCCGAGATCATGCGCCTGTTCCTCGCCGACCTGACCGCCACCCACGGATCGGTACGGGGCTACGCCGCCGCGCACCTCGGTGCGACCGACGAGCTCGTCGCACGCCTGCGCGCCCAGCTCCTCGCCTGAACGCGGCGGAAAACCACTTCCAGGGCCCGCGTCGGCGCCCACGCGAAAAGGCCCCGGCAACCACAACCGGGGCCTTCCGCTCTCCGCGCTCAGGGCGTTCTCAGCCCTTGACGCAGATGACCTGCTTCAGCTTGGCGACCACCTCGACGAGGTCGCGCTGCTGGTCGATGACCTGCTCGATCGGCTTGTACGCCGCCGGGATCTCATCCACGACACCGGAGTCCTTGCGGCACTCCACACCCCGCGTCTGCTCCTCCAGGTCCCGCGCCGAGTAGCGCCGCTTCGCCGCGCTGCGGCTCATGCGGCGGCCGGCGCCGTGCGAGGCCGAGTTGAACGACTTCTCGTTCCCCAGCCCCTTCACGATGTAGGAGCCCGTACCCATCGAACCCGGGATGATCCCGAAGTCGCCGGAGCCCGCCCGGATCGCACCCTTGCGGGTGACCAGCAGGTCCAAGCCCTCGTAGCGCTCTTCGCTGACGTAATTGTGGTGACAGGAGATGACCGGTTCGAAGGTCACCCCGGCCTTCTTGAACTCCCGTCGGACCACGTCCTGGTAGAGCCCCATCATGATCGCTCGGTTGTACTTCGCGTACTCCTGAGCCCAGAAGAGGTCGTTCCGGTACGCCGCCATCTGCGGGGTGTCCGAGATGAAGACCGCCAGGTCGCGGTCGACCAGGCCCTGGTTGTGCGGAAGCTTCTGGGCCTGGCCGATGTGGTACTCCGCCAGCTCCTTGCCGATGTTCCGGGACCCGGAGTGCAGCATCAGCCAAACAGAACCGGTCGAGTCAAGACAAAACTCAACGAAGTGATTTCCGGACCCGAGCGTTCCCATCTGCTTGGTGGCCCGCTCCTGACGGAACTTGACCGCGTCGGCCACCCCGTCGAACCGCCCCCAGAAGCCGTCCCACCCCGCGGTCGGGAACGCGTGCAGCCGGCCCGGGTCGACCGGACTGTCATGCATCCCCCGGCCCACCGGGATCGCCTGCTCGATCTTCGTACGGAGGCGGGAAAGATCACCCGGAAGGTCGTTCGCCGTGAGTGATGTCTTCACCGCCGACATGCCGCAGCCGATGTCCACCCCGACCGCCGCCGGGCACACCGCCCCGTGCATCGCGATCACCGAGCCGACGGTGGCGCCCTTGCCGTAGTGGACGTCCGGCATCACGGCGAGGCCCTTGATCCAGGGCAGGGTGGCGACGTTCTGGAGCTGCTGCATCGCGCCGCCCTCGACCGTCGCCGGGTCGGCCCACATCCGGATCGGAACCTTCGCGCCCGGTACCTCTACATACGACATAACCCCTCAACTCCCCCGAAATTCTGAAAACGCAAAACTGGTACCAAGCACCGCGAAAGAGACAACGGACCGGCAAGGTGCCCAGTGCGTGCGATACACATTGTGTCCACCGGCCGCCATCGCGCGGCAACCGCATTTCTGATCGAAGGGAGCCTGGGACCGTGCAGCGAAAGGTGTACGTAACCGGCGTCGCGCTCCTCGCGGCGCTCACCGCCGGCTGCACCGGGGGCTCCGGCACCGACGACCGCGCCACCGACGAGAAGGCGGGCGAGGCGAACACCTCCGCCGCCGCGCCCGGCAAGTACCGCACGCTCCGTGAGCCCTGCGGCGCCGTCGACCGCGGCATCCTGCGCGACCTCCTCCCCGGCGCCGCCACGCTCCCCGAGGAGCAGCAGGAGAAGGCGTACGACGGCACCCCCGCCGTGACGTACGACACGGACCGGCGAGTCGGCTGCCGCTGGAAGGTGGACTCGCCGGGCGCCACGCACCACCTCCAGGTCGACTTCGAGCGGATCGTGTCGTACGACTCCGAGGTCAGCGACGACGACCGCGCGGAGGAGGTCTACGCGAAGCAGGAGACCGCGGCGGACCTCCCGGCCCCCGCCACCCAGAGCCCGGACCCCGAAGAGGGCGACGGTGAGAGCAAGGACACAGAAGGCGGCGGCGAGGACGGCGCGTCTCCCAGCGACTCCCCCACCGCCTCCGCGTCCACGGCCGGCGGCGAGACGGACAACGACTCCGCCACCCCGAAGCCCGGCAACGCCTCCGGCAGCGCGAGCGACGCGAGCAGCGGCGCCGGTGGCGGCCCCGGCGCCCAGACCCCCGAGGGCCTCGAACCGCGTACCCTCTCCGACCTCGGCGACGCCGCGTTCCTGGACGACGCCCTGGTCCGGTCCGGTTCGACCGCGCAGCGCCGTACCGTCAGTGTGGTGTTCCGTACCTCGAACGTCATCGTGACCGTTCAGTACAGCGAACAGCCCGCCCTGACCACCGATGTCCCCGACAGCAAGGAACTGCAGGAGAAGACGCAGGCCCTGGCCCGCAGGCTCGCCGAGCAGTTCAGCGATTAGTCGATCAGCCTCCATGAGTGAAGGAACCATGCACCGATCAGCCCCGCGACTCTCTCGCATACTCGCCTGCGCAGCCGTCCCGGTGATGCTCGTCGCCGCCGGCTGCTCCTCCGACTCCGGAGGCGACAAGAACGCGTCCCCGTCCGCCAAAGCCTCGCCCTCGGTGTCGGCGAAGCCGACGGTGAAGCCGGCGGCGTTCTCGAAGCTGCCCGAGCCGTGCAAGTCGATCAAGAAGAAGACGGTCGATTCGCTGGTCCCCGAGGCGAAGGACAAGTCCGGTACGGCCGACAAGTCGAACGACGTGTCCGCGCGCGGCGGCTGCTCCTGGAACGGCCTGGACAACAAGGGCGTCGACGGCTCGCAGTACCGCTGGCTGTCCGTCTCCTTCATGCGGTACGAGTCGGACCAGACCCGGGGCCCCGGCGACAAGCTCGCCGAGGAGTACTACACGAAGCAGGTCGACGCCGCGAAGGCGACCGACGGCGCGAAGAAGGTCGCGGCCGAGCCCGCCGCCGGCATCGGTGACCAGGCGACGGCAGTCACGTACGACCTGCGGAAGACGGACGCGGACTTCAAGTACGCAACGGTCGTGACACGTACGGAGAACGTCGTCGCCACCGTCATCTACAACGGCGCCGGCTACCAGGGTGCCAAGTCCCCCAAGGCCGCCGACCTGCTGAAGGACGCTCAGAAGGCGACCAAGGAGGCGGTGGCCTCGGTCACCGCGTCCAACAAGTGACGCCTGGCAGAAAGTAGTACGCATCGCCTGATTTCCGGCACATAGCGGAGCCCGACCTTCCCCTTGAAGGCCGGGCTCCGCCCGTACCCGCGCAACGCCACCCGCACACATGTGCCAGGCTGACCCCCGCCAAGTCCGACGTAACGGGAGGGGATCGCGGGTGGCCGCGATGCAGTTGACACGTACGCACCGCATATTGATCGGTGTCGTCGTCGCCGGAGCGGTGGTCATCGCCGCGATCGGCTTCGCCGGCTCGTACGCCGCCGTGCGCACGCTCGCGGAGGAGAAGGGCTTCGGGGACTTCTCGCTGGTCTTCCCGATCGGCATCGACGCGGGCATCTGCGTCCTGCTGGCCCTGGACCTCCTCCTGACCTGGATGCGGATCCCGTTCCCCCTCCTGCGCCAGACGGCATGGCTGCTGACGGCCGCGACGATCGCCTTCAACGGCGCGGCGTCCTGGCCCGATCCGCTGGGCGTCGGCATGCACGCCGTCATCCCGGTCCTGTTCGTCGTCTCGGTCGAGGCCGCGCGGCACGCGGTCGGCCGGATCGCCGACATCACGGCCGACAAACACATGGAGGGCGTACGCCTGACCCGCTGGCTGCTGTCGCCGCTGCCGACGTTCAAGCTGTGGCGCCGCATGAAGCTGTGGGAACTGCGCTCGTACGAGCAGGTCATCAAGCTGGAGCAGGACCGCCTGATCTACCAGGCGCGTCTCCAGGCCCGCTTCGGGCGTGGCTGGCGCCGCAAGGCGCCGATCGAGTCGCTGATGCCGCTGCGGCTGGCGAAGTACGGCGTCCCGCTCGCGGACACCGCCCCGGCGGGCCTGGCGGCAGCGGGCATCGAGCCGGCGCTGCTGCCCCCGGCGCCGGAGATCGAGGCGCGGCCGCAGGAGCTGCGGGCGCTGCCGCAGCAACCGGCGGGGGAGAGCGGCCGACAGCAGGGCCGGCCGTACCCGGACGAGGAGTGGCCCGAGGAGGCCCCGGACGCGGACACGGACTACCAGGACGCCGAGGACGCCCACGCCGCCCAGGAGGAGGGCCCCGGTTCGCACTCGAGCCCCTGGTTCGCGGCTCCGCAGGCGCCGCAGGCTCCGCAGGAGGCGGCGTACGGCAACGGCTACGACCCGGCGTACGCCGAGGTTCCCGAGCCCGCGCCCGTGATGGTCCCCTCGGGCCCCGGCCGCACCCGCCCCCTGGGCGGCATCCCGGGCCCGCGCCACGAGCAGGACCCGGCGCACTACGCGGAGGGCGAGTACCCGCAGGCCCAGTACCCGGAGGCTCCGTACGAGGAGGCCCAGTACGAGGAGCCGTACGAACCGGAGGAGCGGTACTACGGCGCGTTCCGCAAGTACGTCGGCGAGTACAACACGGTCCCCTCGCCCGGCGCGTTCGGTTCGTACCTCCAGGACCTGGGCACCGAGGCCCCGCCCGCCCGCGAACTGGCCGACTACACCAAGCGCTTCGAGATCCGCTACCAGCAGGAGCTCGACGCCGAACACATCGCCTGAGCCGCGGACCGGGCTCCCGCCCCCGCCGCGCGAAAGGGCCGCCACCCCCGGATTTCCGGGAGTGGCGGCCCTCGGCGCGACAAGCGTCAGAGAGCTACGCCCCGAGCAGCTTCCTCACCCGGTCCGCCCCCACCGCGAGCAGCAGCGTGGGCAGTCGCGGTCCGGTGTCCCGCCCGACCAGCAGCTGGTAGAGCAGGGCGAAGAACGACCGCTGCGCGACCTTCAGCTCCGGCGTCGGCTTCGCGTCCGGCTCCAGACCCGCCATCACCTTCGGCACGCCGTAGACGAGAGTCGTGAGCCCGTCCAGCGACCAGTGCGCGTCGAGGCCCTCGAGCAGCAGCCGCAGCGACTCCCGCCCGGCCTCGTCCAGCGAGCCCAGGATCTCGGCGTCCGGCTCGCCGCGTACGACGGTGCGCTGCTCGGCCGGGACCTGGGTGGTGATCCAGTTCTCGGCACGGTCGAAGCGCGGCCGCACCTCGTCCAGCGAGGTGACCGGGTTCTGCGGGTCCAGCTCGCTCAGGATCCGCAGCGCCTGGTCCTCGTGCCCGGCCGTGATGTCCGCCACCGAGGCGAGCGTCCGGTACGGCAGCGGGCGCGGCGTGCGCGGCAGCTCACCGGCCGCCGTCCTGATCGCGCGCGAGTGCGCCGCCGCGTCGGCCGGCAGCACCGTGCCCTCGGCGACCTTCTTCTCCAGCGAGTCCCACTCGTCGTAGAGCCGCTGGATCTCCTGGTCGAAGGCGATCTTGAAGGACTGGTTCGGCCGGCGGCGCGCGTACAGCCACCTGAGCAGCGGCGCCTCCATGATCTTCAGCGCGTCGGCGGGCGTGGGCACGCCGCCCTTGCTGCTGGACATCTTCGCCATCCCGCTGATGCCGACGAAGGCGTACATCGGTCCGATCGGCTGGACGCCGCCGAAGACCTCACGCACGATCTGCCCGCCGACGACGAAAGACGACCCCGGAGACGAGTGGTCGACTCCGCTCGGCTCGAAGATCACACCTTCGAACGCCCAGCGCATCGGCCAGTCGACCTTCCAGACCAGCTTGCCGCCGTTGAACTCGCTCAGCAGCACGGTCTCGGAGTGCCCACAGACGCACGTGTACGACAGCGCGGTGCTCTCGTCGTCGTACGCCGACACCGTGGTGAGGTCCTTGCCGCAGACGGTGCAGTACGGCTTGTACGGGAAGTACCCCGCGCCGCCGCCACTGCCGTCGTCCTCGTCGGCCGCCCCGGACCCCTCGGCGGCCTCCAGCTCGGCCTCGTCGACCGGCTTCTGCCCCTGCTTCTTGACCTGCTGCTTGGGGTCCTTCTTGGTCCGGTACCGGTCGAGTACGGCGTCGATGTCGCCCCGGTGCTTCATCGCGTGCAGGATCTGCTCGCGATAGGCCCCGGCCGTGTACATCTCGGTCTGGCTGATGCCGTCGTACTCGACACCGAGCTCGTCGAGCGCCTGCGTCATGGCGGCCTTGAAGTGCTCGGCCCAGTTCGGGTACGCCGACCCGGCCGGCGCGGGCACCGACGTCAGCGGCTTGCCGATGTGCTCGGCCCACGAGTGGTCGACCCCCGGGACGCCCGCCGGCACCTTCCGGTACCGGTCGTAGTCGTCCCAGGAGATCAGGTGGCGGACCTCGTACCCACGCCGGCGGATCTCGTCCGCGACCAGGTGCGGGGTCATGACCTCGCGCAGGTTGCCCAGGTGAATCGGCCCGGAGGGCGAGAGTCCGGACGCGACGACGACCGTCGGCGCCGCAGCGCCCGAGTGTTTCGCCCCAGGGGCACGTCGCTCCGACTCGGCGATGACCTCGTCCGCGAAGCGGGAGACCCAGTCGGTCTCTGTGCTGCTCTGAGCCACGATCGGCACGTCCTTCTTCCTCGATAGCTGGCGTAGCCATTCTCCCAGACAGAACAACCATGTCCGAGGCTGCCTTTATACGAGACGACGGCCCTGCACCCCACATGAAATACTCGTCTGCACATTCAACTTTCCTCTCGACAGGAACGGCAGCTCATGGCCTCGGTCCATTCCCTCGCTACGACCGTCAACCAGCGCGTCGCGGACGCCCTCTCGGCAGCCCTGCCGGAGGCCGGCGCCGCCGACCCGCTGCTGCGACGAAGCGACCGGGCCGACTTCCAGGCGAACGGCATCCTGGCCCTGGCGAAGAAGGCGAAGGCCAACCCGCGTGAGCTGGCCGCACAGGTCGTCGCCGGACTGCCCGCCGGTGACGTGATCAAGGAGATCGAGGTCTCGGGCCCCGGCTTCCTGAACATCACGGTCGCCGACAGGGCGATCATCGAGACCCTCGCGGCCCGCGCCTCCGACGCGCGTCTCGGCGTACCGCTGGCCGAGCAGCCGGGCACGACGGTCGTCGACTACGCGCAGCCGAACGTGGCCAAGGAGATGCACGTCGGCCACCTGCGGTCCGCGGTGATCGGCGCCGCGATGGTCGAGATCCTCGAATTCACGGGTGAGAAGGTCGTACGCCGGCACCACATCGGCGACTGGGGCACCCAGTTCGGCATGCTCATCCAGTACCTCACCGAGCACCCGCACGAGCTGGACCACAAGCACGGCGGCCCGGAGGAGGGCGAGGCGGCGATGTCGTCCCTCAACCGCCTCTACAAGGCATCGCGCGTGCTCTTCGACTCCGACGAGGACTTCAAGGCGCGTTCGCGGGACCGTGTCGTGGCCCTCCAGGCCGGCGACCCGGAGACCCTCGCGCTGTGGCAGCGGTTCGTCGACGAGTCGAAGATCTACTTCTACTCGGTCTTCGACAAGCTCGACATGGAGATCGACGACCCGGACGTCGTGGGCGAGTCCGGCTACAACGACATGCTCGAAGAGACGTGCCAGATCCTGGAGGACTCGGGCGTGGCCGTCCGTTCCGACGGTGCGCTGTGCGTCTTCTTCGACGACGTGAAGGGCCCGGACGGCAAGCCGTCCCCCCTGATCGTGAAGAAGTCCAACGGCGGTTACGGCTATGCCGCCACCGACCTCTCGGCGATCCGTGACCGCGTCAAGAACCTGGGCGCGAGCACGCTGGTGTACGTCGTTGACGCCCGCCAGTCCCTCCACTTCAAGATGGTCTTCGAGACCGCCCGGCGGGCCGGCTGGCTGAACGAGGACGTCCACGCGGTCCAGCTCGCGTTCGGCACGGTCCTCGGCAAGGACGGCAAGCCGTTCAAGACGCGTGAGGGCGAGACGGTCCGGCTGGTGGACCTGCTGGACGAGGCGGTCGACCGTGCGACGGCGGTCGTGCGCGAGAAGGCCGCCAAGGTGGGCCTGAGCGAGCAGGAGATCGTCGAGAACGGCCGGTACGTCGGCATCGGCGCGGTGAAGTACGCCGACCTGTCCACGTCCGCGTCGCGGGACTACAAGTTCGACCTGGACCAGATGGTGTCGCTGAACGGCGACACGTCCGTGTACCTCCAGTACGCGTACGCCCGTATCCAGTCGATCCTCCGTAAGGCGGGCGACCGGAAGGCGGCGGCCCACCCGGAGCTCGAACTGGCCCCGGCGGAGCGCGCGCTGGGCCTGCACCTGGACCAGTTCGCCGAGACGCTGAACGAGGTCGCCTCGGCGTACGAGCCGCACAAGCTGACCGCGTACCTCTACCAGCTCGCGTCGCTGTTCACGACGTTCTACGACCAGTGCCCGGTCATCAAGCCCGAGCCCGCGCCCGACGTCGCCGAGAACCGCCTCTTCCTCTGCGACCTGACCGCCCGCACACTCCACCAGGGCCTGGCCCTGCTCGGCATCCGCACGCCCGAGCAGCTCTGAGCACGCGGCGCTCGGTGACGCGAGGCGATGCGGGAGATGCGAGGCGATGCCCCCACCGGGGTTCCGGTGGGGGCATCGCCTTTTCTCCCCGTCTGCGTCCCATCACGTCACGTCACATCCGTCACGTCACGTCCGTCACGTCGTCAGCGGATAGGACGGCCGTCCCGCGGCTTCGTCGATCTCGCCGTGGGCCTTCCCCAGAAGCTGTGACGCAAGGTCCATGAGCGCGCGCGCACCCGCGATCTCCTCGCCGACCCGCAGCTGCTCGGCATCGGTCGGGTGCCGTTTGGCGTACCCGTGAGCCCGCAGCTCCATGCCGTCGCCGAGCCGCACCATCGCGGCCGCCCTGGTCCTGCCGTCCTCCTCCTGGAACTCCATCTCGACGTGCCATCCGACGAGTGTGTGCATGGCAGCTCACCTCCAGCAGTGCCCCTTCCCCCCTTCCAGGGTGCGCCGCATGTCCACTGATCACCACTCCCCACTTACCGATTGGTGAGTACCTGACTTATTAGTCGGTACTTGTCGCCAACTCAGCGCCCGACAAGGATCAAAGGACCGCAGGAACTCCCACCCGCACCCCACTCCAGGAGCCTTTGATGCCCCAACCCCTACCTCCCGTGTCCGTCCTCGGCCTCGGCATGATGGGCAGCGCCCTCGCGGCCGCCTTCCTCAAGGCCGGCCACCCGGTCACCGTCTGGAACCGCTCCGCCGCGAAGACCGGCCCACTGGCAGCTCAGGGAGCGACGCCCGCGGAGACGGTCACCGACGCCGTGGCGGCGAGCCCCCTGGTGATCGTCTGCTTCACGACGAACGACAACGTCACCGAGACGCTCGCCACCGTCGACCTCACCGGCAAGACCCTCGCCAACCTCACCAACGGCACCCCCGCCCAGGCCCGCGCCCTCGCCACCTGGGCCGAGACGCAGGGCGCCGCGTACATCGACGGCGGGATCATGGCGGTCCCGCAGATGATCGCGACCCCGGCGGCGTACGTCCTCTACAGCGGCGACGAGCAGGCGTACGAGACGCACCGCCCCGCCCTCGCCGCCCTCGGCGGCACGCAGTGGGTCGGCACCGACCCGGGACGAGCGGCCCTGTACGACCTGGCCCTGCTGACGGGCATGTACGGCATGCTCATCGGCGTGGCGCAGGCGTTCGCCCTGATCCGTACGGAGGACATCAAGGCCACCGAGTTCGCCGATCCGCTGCACGCGTGGGTTTCGGCGATGCTGAGCGGAGTGGTCCCGGGGGTGGCCGCGGCCGTCGATTCCGGGCAGCACCTGACGGACGTGTCCAGCCTCGGCATCAACCAGGCGGCGTTCTCGAACTTCATCGACGCGTACAACGACCAAGGCGTCAGCCCCGAGCTGTTCGTACCGTTCCAGAAGCTGCTCGACCGCTCGGTGGCGGAGGGCCACGCGGCGGACGGCCTGTCCCGCCTGGTGGACCTGCTGAAGAAGTAACGCCGCAGGAAGCAACGCCGCCCGCCACCCCGCCAAACTCACAGCACACGACAGTTGACGCACCCACTACAGGGGGCGCTGACGGTCCTGGGGCTGCGGTTGCTTCTGGCGTGGGGGCCGCCTTGGCTAAGGGTGGCGTCGGAGGCCCGGCCCTCAAGGGCGCTCCTACGTCGCGTCGCCTGCGGCGATTGCGCTTCGCTCCACCCTTGACCGCCGAACCTCCGCCGCAATGCTTAAGGGGGGCGGCCCCGGGGGGGAGCCCACGGGTCAAGCTCGGCAAGTGGCTGGTGGTGCGTTGCCGGACGGCGGGTGTGTGAGTGGGGCGCGCTCCGCTTCGGGGGCCGCTCGGGCCCCTGGCTCGGCGGGTGCGGGAACGGTCGTTGGTGCGACACCCGCATTCCTCCGCACACGCGCACCCGGGCCGGTGGACAGCCGATCGCGATGGACGACCTGCGGGCCAGTGGGTGTGCGGGCGGGGCGCGAGAGTTGAATGGGGCCACTCGGGCGAGTGTGGCGTCCACCCCCACCGGTGATCGGTTGAGCTGCAAGCTGGCTGCCGGTGTGAGTGGGTGGGTGGGGGGGGTGGGTGGTGAGGCACCGTCCGCACAGGAGCCACGCTGCCGCCGTGGGTGGAAACACTCCCGTGACGGCAGAAAGCGACACGGCTGTGACCGGTGGGACTGGAGAGACGTTACGCATCACCAAGCGCCGGGTTAATCGCAATCCGGCCTCCCGCGCCCGGTGCGGGAACGACCGAACCGCACCAACGCCGAAAGTGGACCCTGCCAAGCCCCACCAACTCGCCCTCCCCGCCAGCTTGTCGAGCACGGAGGGGCCGGTGGGGCTGGTGTGGTGTCGGCAGGCATCACATGTCGGGTCCGGTTCACGCCAAGCCCACGCCGGGTAGTGGGTGTGCGACTAACCCAGCACGTGATGCGCCTCGCAACCCCCCGATGCGCCGAAAAAGGGGCAAAGTGGGCGCGCTTGTTCGTCTTCTGCCGGGTTCGTCGCATCCGCCGGGCCGGGCACCTCCAACCACCCCACCGGCCCCACCGAGGCCGCCGAGGCCGCCGAAAGCCCCACCATCCGGAAGCCGTCCGGTCGAATCATCGGTCCGAGCCGTCGGCAGGACCACAAAGCCCCCAAGCACCCTTCCACCCACCAAGCCCGGCCACATGCTTGTGGCCCGACCGACCACCGGCGGGGGCGGACGCCACACCCGCCCGAGTCCCCCCATCCAACTGCCGCGCCCCACCCGCACAACCACGAGTCCGCAGGTCGCCCAGGCCGGCCAACTGCTCACCGGCCAGGGTGCGCGTGTGCGGAGGAGTGGGGATGCCGCACCAACGACCGTCGCCGCACCCGCCGAGCCAGGAGCCGAGCCGCCCCTTAGGCCGACCGCGCCCCACCCACACACCCGACAGCACCATCCCACCCGAGCCGCTCCCCCACCTGCCGTGCAGGGCGTTTTTCTTTGGGCCGTCCCCCTACAAGCGTTAGCGGTGGGCCGGGGTGGCGGGTCAAGGGTGGGCCGCAGGCCCATCGCGCAGCGACGCGACGCAGGAGCGCCCTTGACGCAT